>JAGHBS010000165.1 GCA_021160865.1 Planctomycetota bacterium
AAATGCCTCTGCCTGCCCTTGCTGATATTTGACGAGCCCGCCCCATTGACTTTGCTTATCCAACATATCTTGCTGGGCGGTTATTTGCAACTCTTTGCGGATTCTTTCCTTATCAATCATCTTGCTTATCAAATAGAGATTCCACAAATCCGCCATCGTCAAACTTTCAACCTGCGCATCAAAATCAACCAATCTTCCTCGCCTAAAGAGCCTTTTGTTCCTTGTCAAAACGCCTGCTACACCACTGGCGGATAACATCTGCCGGCGATAGGCAATCGCACGAGAGATTTCCAAAATTAATTTTCCCCGTGTTAGATGTTGCCGAAGTGGATCTGCTGCCAATTTGCTTAGTAGGTGGAAATCTCGGATATTGAAGCGATAGTCATACTGCTTTTGCCACTCAATAGCCAATCGTTCTGCCAGTACCAGACGGGGGCGTTTACTGTGGTATATCTTTACTGATGCAAGCAATTCCCTTCGTGTTGAGGGGATATACCCGAAATTATCCGAGAAATATCGCAGCACTCGCATAGCATAGGTACGGGGTTTGATGGTAGAAATCCTCTTTTGCAACTCCTTTGGCCGCATCCGTGCCGATAAGACCTCGATGGCTGAACCCCGCGCATAAAAACCTTCACTATTGAGGGCATCGAGAAGTGCTATATACCAAGGCTTATGGGCAATGTACTCTACGAGACGACGATAGCGGACCTCCTGTTCCTCGCTGATAGACTTTTCAGCAGCCCATGATTTGACAATCCCCGCAAGAGATGTCTTGGTAGGATGCTTCAAAAGCCATTGCACAAACCTCTCACGTAGCTGAGGGTCTTTCGTTTTGGGAAGTGCATCGGCGATATACTTACCAAGTCCCTCATAATCTCTCTCAGCCAGAAAGCCCAACACCTCTTGCCGAATCCTCACCGGTGCTGATGATTTACCAAGAACAAGCAGAAGGATTGGGTAAGCGTCGACGGCAGCCTTACCTTGCCGTTCTACCAGCCGTAATGACTCAAGACGCTCAGCCTGGGATAAATTCTCATCGGCAACCCTGCGGGCATTGTGCAACGCTATCATCCGCGGGGTAAACTCTTGGCTGCCCGATTGATTATACCTCGCCCACTCGCTTAGTGTCTGTGGCGGATGATTTGGCAAGCGCCCACAGCCAACAATCAATATGAAAAATACGACCAGTAAATTAACGAACCGTATCGCTCTTCTACTATTCATCATAGATGCCTATACTAAACTTTCACCATCATCTCAGCAAGCCACAATATCTTCGGATATTATCCCTAATTCATTCAGATGATTGAAAACATTCTCGGCGATGGTTAAACTCACTGGCTATGATAAAGAGGAATCAAATAGATATTGATGAACAGATGAAATTGCTGCTTCGCGGTGCTGAGGGAGTATTTACCGCCGATGAACTCCGTCAGCGATTGATTAAATCGAGCCAGTCGGGTAAGCCCCTGCGGGTAAAACTGGGTATGGACCCGACCTCGCCCGACATTCACATCGGACATTCCGTCGTGCTTCGCAAACTTCGTCAATTCCAGGACCTCGGCCACAAGGCTGTGCTTATCATCGGCGATTACACTGCCCGTATCGGTGACCCAAGCGGACAGGACAGCACCCGACCCATGCTCTCATCTGAGCAAATTCAAGAAAATGCCAAAACATATTTTCAACAAGCAGGGAAAATCCTCGATACCTCTGCCGGCAAACTCGAAATTCGATACAACAGCGAATGGCTCAGTAAACTTACGATGATGGAACTCATCAAATTGACCTCTAAAAAGACCGTCGCACAGATGCTCCAGCGGGAAAGTTTCAAAAAGCGCCTCCAGACTAACCAGGACATCTTCCTGCACGAGTTCCTCTATCCAATCCTGCAGGGATATGATTCAGTGATGATTCAGGCTGATGTTGAACTTGGCGGAACAGATCAGACCTTCAACAACCTTGTCGGACGCGATATTCAAAGGCACTACGGCCAGGAGCCACAAATCGTAATCGTCATGCCGCTGCTTGTCGGGCTCGACGGCGTCGAGAAAATGAGTAAGTCCAAGGGCAATTACGTAGGGATAACCGACCCACCCAACGATATGTTCGGCAAAATAATGTCTATCCCCGATTCGCTGATGGAAAATTACTTCACGCTTCTTACTGATATACCTGAGGAGAAAATTGCAGAACTGTTAGACCCCACCAAGACTCACCCACGCGATGCTAAAGCACTCCTTGCACGAAAGATCGTGGCACAGTATTACGATGAAAAGACTGCCGTTGCCGCTGCTGCCGAGTTTGACCGTGTATTCTCCAAAAGACAGCCCCCAAGCGAAATGCCTGAAATAGTCGTTGATTCCGATAAAATTGACATCGTAAAACTCATCATCCAGGCTGGCTTTGCTGATAGCAACTCCCAAGCCCGTCGATTAATTGCTCAAAATGCCGTCAGCATAGACGATGAAAAGATCACCAACATCAATGCCGTGGTGAATGTTCGCACCGGTCAAATCCTCCGTGTCGGTAAGAGAAGATTTGGTAAAATAGTCGTACAATAACCATCAATAACTCGTATTAATCATTGAACAGCAAATAGGTACTTCGATGGAAATACCTCGATTGGAACATCCCGAACGATACAATGGGCTTTACGTAATCGAGTTCACCGATAAAGGGCTCGTTCACGGAGAAAATACCTGTTGCGTGGGCTACACCGCTGAGGAAGTTGCGATGCTGATGGAATCGGAAACCTATCGCAACTCAATGAAGGTTTATCGCATCTACAACGCCTATCCCGACGGCAGGATGGAACTCCAGGCCGTTCCGCCAGAAAAATTTCAACTCGAAACGGGGATGTT
>JAGHBS010000110.1 GCA_021160865.1 Planctomycetota bacterium
ACCTTACCCGGTGCGCTTTTTGTAGTTGATGCCTTGCGCGAGATTATCGCCCTTCGTGAAGCAAGAAAATTAAAAATCCCGACGGTAGCCCTTATTGATACCGATAGCGATCCGGATATGGTTGATATTCCCATACCGGGAAACGATGATGGCGTCAGAGCGATTGAAATAATCGTTGAAGAAATATGCAATGCAATTGAACTTGGTAAGATGAGCCGTTCGGATAAAGCCGAGCCCGCCCAGCCTGCTACGACAGCGCCTCGGATTGCTTCATCCTCGCCTCAAGCCCCGAAAGATGAGGAAGGTTTCAAAAATGAACCTTCTCAACCTGCTCCAGGGGACCAATCTACCCCTCAACCTACTACCTCGCAGATGGATAAGCAACCCGATGCTGCTGTGAGCATTGGGGCTCAAAACGACCAGGATATCGCAACGGAAAATCACAAAAGTAGAGATGAAAGTATAGGTAATCTCCCTGATCAACAGGAAGATAAACAGCAGGACGAACAACGAGAGTGAAGCGATGACGAAGATAACTGCAGAGATGGTAAAGGCCCTGCGCCAGCAAACTGGCCAGGGAATGATGGACTGCAAAAAGGCACTGGAAGAAGCGAATGGTGATATTGAGGCTGCTATCGAAATCCTTCGCAAGAAGGGGATGGCAGCTGCCCAAAGAAAGGCAGAGCGGGAAACTAAGGAAGGGCTGGTGGCGGTGCATAAGGAAGATGGCTCTGCTGCTATGGTCGAAGTGGTTTGCGAGACCGATTTTTGTGCCCGCAACGATGAGTTCAAGACGATGGTCAACAAGGTGGCAGCCGTTGCAGCCCGGGCTGAGAAAGACGGCGAGATCCCTGCTGATGAGCAGATTAAAAACCTCGTGCAGGAATGCTTCAATAAGATTGGCGAGAATATGCGATACTCTCGGGGCGTGAAGATTACCGCACCGATTATCGGCCATTATATTCACCATACAGGAAAGGTTGGTGTTCTGGTCGGGATAGAAGGTGAAATATCGCCCGAATTGCTAAATGATTTGTGTATGCATATAGCCTTTGCCGATCCGATGGCAATCAAGCCCGAGGATATTCCGCAGGATGTTATCGAGTACGAAAGAAATATCGCCCGCGAACAGGCAGAGCAAAGCGGCAAGCCACCAGCAGTGATTGATAAAATCGTCGAGGGGAAAATCAAGAAATTCGTTGCCTCTAAGGCACTATTGGAACAGCCCTTTGTCAGAGACGAAAAGAAAAAGGTTAAGGAAGTCCTTGGTAATGCAAAGATAGTGGCATTTGCAAGATTTCAGATTGGCTGACTTATTATCGACGGTCTGATTTATCATATTTTGTATGGGATTTGCTTTGCTGGGCAGGCCTCTTTGCCAGAATCGTAGAGGATAGATTCAGCAGTGACAAAGGAACTCGCATACCGTCGTGTAGTATTGAAAATATCAGGCGAGGCATTCTGCAAACAAGAGCAATTCGGAATCTCTTCAGAGCCGCTTGAAACCTTTGTCAAGGAGCTGCTTCCCGTTTATCAGCAGGGTCTGCAGATGGGAATTGTTGTGGGGGCGGGGAATTTCTTCCGTGGACGCGACCTTGTGAACTTCAGATTCCTTCGACGAACCACTGCTGATGCAATGGGAATGCTTGCTACCGTTATCAATGCCCTTGCGTTGGTCGATGCACTTACCAGCGAGGGGATTAATGCCTGTGCATTCTCCGCGATTGAGATAGGCAGATTTTGCCGTCCATATCGACGTGAGGAGGTAATCGAGAAACTAAATGCCGGTCATGTTGTCATCCTGGCAGGTGGTACGGGGAATCCATTTTTTACCACCGATACATGTGCTGCCTTGCGGGCTGCTGAACTCGATGCCGATGCACTTTTCAAAGCCACCAAGGTTGACGGTGTGTTCGATGGCGACCCTATTGTCGATCCGAATGCAAAGAAGTTCGACCGAATTACTTATTCGGAGATGCTATCCAGGCAACTTGCGGTAATGGACTTAGCAGCCGTTTCTTTATGTATGAATTCGAAGATACCTGTTATCGTCTTCAAGATGGACACACCAGGAAATCTTTTACGAGTGGCCACGGGCGAGCCCGTTGGGACTATTATCGAAGAATAAAGTTGATTGAAACGATGCTTGTAATATCAAAAT
This sequence comes from Planctomycetota bacterium, assembly GCA_021160865.1. Lineage (GTDB taxonomy): Bacteria > Planctomycetota > Phycisphaerae > SM23-33 > SM23-33 > JAGHBS01. The sequence goes on from JAGHBS010000110.1 coordinate 2,162, forward strand.
TAAGGTAATAGAGGAAAGATCTTAGAGGATTTTGAGGTGCGATAGGAATTATGCCTACCAATGAGATACTTCGTGATTGTAGGGAGAAGATGACAAAGGCTGTTGAGTTTTTTCATGATGAACTTCGTCATATTCGTACTGGCAGGGCATCGGCGGCGCTGGTTGAGCATATTAAGGTGGACTATTACGGGGCAATGACTGATCTGCGTGAGTTAGCATCGATAGCTGTACCTCAACCAGATGTTATCGTCATCAAGCCATTCGATCCGGGTAGCGTAAAGGCAATCGAAAAGGCAATACAAACCTCAGATTTGGGTATCACCCCTAATACAGCAGGGAATGTAATACGCTTACCAATCCCGCCATTATCTGTTGAACGCCGCAAGCAGCTGACGATGCAGATAAAAAAGATGGCAGAGCAAGCCCGTATCGCTGTTCGCAACATCCGCCGAGATGCAAATAAGATAGTTGATAAAGAAAAGAACGATGGTACCCTCACCGAAGATGAAGCCCATAAATCTAAAGAGCAAATCCAAGAAATAACCGACGAGTTCAACCAGAAGATTGACGAGATGCTACAAAAAAAGATAAAAGAAGTAATGGAAGAGTAGATGATATTTTGTTCCGAGTCTCGTTAGCGTTATCTTGCTTTTGGTTTCAGCGATTGAGTTGATTTTCCCTTGTCATTCACGTCCGATAATGGTAAAGAAGCATATCAATGGCTTTGAACGCCTCTTAAAAAGGATAGATGATGAAAAAGTTGTTGACCGATGAACAATTCCGCCAGGCACTGAATAAGTTTTACCAATCTATTAAAAAAGCCCTTTCGAAGACTGAGCCATTAGCCATTATAGGTATTCGGACGCGAGGTGAGACACTGGCAAGCAGGGTGGCTAAGCGGCTCGCCGCTGTCAGAACCAAACCTGTCGAGCTGGGGATACTCGATATAACCTTTTACCGCGACGATCTTTCCTTGCGTAAGGGTATGCCATTAGTCCGTGCCACGGAAATCAATTTTGACCTCGATAACAAGGTAGTATTGTTGATAGATGACGTTTTGCAGACGGGTAGGTCTGTTCGGGCAGCGATGGATGCGTTGATAGATTTCGGCAGACCCAAAGCGATAAAATTGGCTGTTCTAATCGATAGGGGTGGACGGGAACTGCCAATTTGCCCCGACTTCTGTGGTGCAAAAGTCGATGCACCAGCGAATACTCGTGTGCAGGTCAAACTAAAGGAAATTGACGGGCAGGAAGGTGTCTTTCTTATCAAACCAAAAGCAAAAGGTACTACGAAGAAAAAGACCACCAATGACTGATTTACCCAACAATTTTGTATGGACGCAGAAACACCTGCTCGGAATTGATGAATTATCGCCTGAAGAGATACTTTACATTTTCGAGGTTGCAGAGAGCTTTCGCGAGGTTTCAACTCGTTCGATAAAAAAAGTACCTGCTCTTCGTGGCAAGGTAGTCGCATTGTTGTTCTTCGAGGATAGCACGCGGACGCGGATGAGTTTTGAACTGGCTGCTTCGAGACTCTCTGCAGATACGGTTTTGCTTACCTCCAAGGGCTCATCACTTGCCAAGGGTGAGACGGTGCTTGATACCGTGCGGAATATCGAGGCGATGGGTGTAGATATTTTCGTCATTCGGCACAGTCAAAGC
>JAGHBS010000106.1 GCA_021160865.1 Planctomycetota bacterium
ATTGAAAGGTATCGCCCAGGCAGTTGCAATTGGGAGAGTTTGCCCGGAACTAATCGAACGTATCGAGAAAAAACTGGACTTAGCCGATGACCTGCAATTCTCAGCAATGGTTACCGTGTTGGATAGACTCGGTCTTTTCTACACGCCCGGCAGAAAGGGTTATCAGATCGATAGATTCAGACAAATAACCTTTGCAACAGCCCCCAAGAATCCGACCGGTACCGATGTAAAGCGGATTATGCTTCATGGGATTATCCTCGACGGGCGGGATAATCAGTACGTCCGAAGGGCATTGCAATTGGCAATGCAGGATAACGCTGCTGATATTCGAAGTCAGGCGGGATTACTGGCAGCTAAGCTAAGGGATTACGCTTCATTGATGAAATTATTGAGGGATTCTAATCCGTCCGTCCGTGCCTCGTCCGCCATAGTGGCTGGGCTTGCAGGGCTTAAGGATTGCGAGGATACGATAGCCGAATTGTTGAAAAACACCCAGAACAAGGAAGAAATCCCTGCCCTTACCTTTGCACTTGCAGAATTAGCACCGAAGAAGTTCAGCAAGAAGATTATCGAAACGATTGACCGGGCATATCAATCCTGGAGGGCTAAAAATGATAAAGATGATCTTGCCTTGCTGGAAAAATTGCTATTCTCAGCCTCGTTGCTGAAGGATAGTTCCACAAAGGCGATTATTACGAAGGTGATAAGGGAATCGCTACAGGAGAAAAGACACATCCCAACGATGGCAATAATAGCAGCAGGGAAGGTAAGGGCAGCTGCCAGCAAGGGGATAATCAAGCAGATTATCGAAAATTTGATTGTTAAGAAAACAGAACTTACCTTTGCCGATGTTATCACATTGACAGCTGCCGTCAGGGCGGGCGATGAACTGGGTCTATCGGCTGACTTGTTCATCAGGGTTATGGAGCAACTCTGGCACCCCGCAACTACCGTTGCGATGATATTTTCATCTGAGGCATTGGCAAGGCGAAGCAGGTTTCTTACTGCAGAGCAACGTAGAAAGGCGATGGAGATTCTAACAAAAGCGGTTTATCGTAGTGATACACCAGTAGCGTCGTCAGCAGCGGCGGTCGCTATTTTCAAAATCGCACCGACCGAAGCGCTCGAGCCATTAAGAACAGTCTGCGAGTCGAAAAATTGTCTTGCAGGGGATTATGTTGCATGGAATCTTGCTCAATCGGCATCGCCCGAAGCGTGGGAAGTAGCAAAAAAATTTCTTGCCCCTGATGAATACGATAGTTCGGTGAAGTCCGTCGGGGCGATGCTAATTGCTTCGCTGGCAAGGAAGACTAATCTTGCTTCACAAGTGGCTGAAGGTATCAAAAATCGCCTCGAACGAAGCCCGTATATTGAACAATCTGCACCATACCTTGCGGGTACCTATCGATGCGCCTTGTTGATGCTTTCTCAGCAGCGGTATCGCGATATGGTAATAGCACTGTCGCAATCCAGTGCCTTTCCGAAGTTTCGGGCGGTTTGGGCACTGATTACCGTCGGTGAGCCGATGGGCTTTGATTATGTCCTCGGAAGGGCTAATTTCAACCCTGATGAAATGGATACTTATCTGGGAAGGAGTTTGCTTTATAGGATTTACTCAAAAGCAATTCCCCAGCTGCCCGAATACGACATCCAGGCACCTAAGGTAGTGCGATATTGGCAGTGTCGTCTTTGTCGGGATTACTATCTTATCCATCGAGCAGAAATTATCAGCAGGATTGGTAAATGAAATATAGGCAAATCGAGCGACGGATTTCTAAAGCGGTCAACGTAGGTGGTATAACCATCGGTGCAGGTGCTCCGATAAGTATTCAATCGATGACCACCACGCAAACTGCCGATGTAAAGGCGACGCTGGAGCAGATTAACCGATTGGCAGAAGCAGGTTGCGACCTGGTAAGAGTAGCAGTTGCAACGAAGCAAGATGCAGCAGCACTATCGGAAATTGTTGCCGCTTCACCCGTGCCGATAATTGCAGATGTTCACTTCAATTTCGAGCGAGCATTGGAGGCGATCCGCGCCGGTGCCCATAAGATTCGTCTCAATCCCGGTACCATCTCTGATCGACAAGCCGTCAGGACGATTATCGAGGCTTGCAAGGATGCCCATATTCCCATCCGTGTCGGCGTCAATGAAGGTTCGGTAATCTATCGTTTCAATCAGGTGAGGCGAGAGAAGCAATTTGCTCGCCCCCTTGATGAAATAATGGTTGAGGCTATTGAGGAATATCTGGAGATTTTCCACGAATGCAATTTTTCCGACCTTGTGTTATCTGCTAAATCGCACGATGCAGCCACAACTATTGCGGTCAATCGTGAATTAGCCCGTAGGTATGATTATCCTCTTCATCTGGGTTTGACTCATGCTGGTACTGTTCGCACCGGTAGTGTTCGCTCGATTTGCGCAGTTGCGACGCTATTGGCAGAGGGCATTGGCGATACAATTCGCATTTCACTGGCCGGTGACCCTGTTGAGGAGGTTGCCCTTGCTAAGGAATTGCTCGCTGCCCTTCGGCTTCGAGAGCCTGAGGAAGTGGAGATAATTGCCTGTCCTACCTGTGGAAGGACGACGGCGGATGTAGCAGCCATTGCTGATCAGCTCCGCCAGGCACTTGTTGATATAAAGCAGCATATAACTGTAGCAGTAATGGGCTGTGTGGTAAACGGTCCTGGTGAAGCCGGTCAGGTTGACGTTGCTCTTTGCTGTGGAAAGAATAATGCCTCCATTTTTAGAGAAGGGAAATTCGTCAGAACCGTCCCGATGGAAAAGGTAATAGACGAAATGATTACCGAGGTTCGTAAAGTGGCTGACAGTAGAAAGGTTAGGAAATAGAATGATTATCTTTCGTTGCAATGAGATTATTCTCAACGATGATAGGGAGTTGATAGGAAGATGAGGATATATACCGGAAAAGGCGATGGGGGATTCTCAAAGATGTTTGGAAAGATGAATCAGCCAATTCGCAAGGATGATCCAAGATTCGAAGCCGTTGGAACGCTCGATGAACTCATAGCCGTTATTGGCCTGTCATTATCCCATGCCCGCAGGATGGGCGATGAGGATATAATTGAAACTCTAACAGTTATTCGAGATGATTTGTTCAACATTACCAGCGCGGTGGTTTCTATAATCTGCGATATGAAGATGCCGTCAGATATTGATGAATCGCTGCCGGAACAGATGGAAAAACGCATAGATGCTATCACAGCCAGCCTGCCAGAATTGAAGGGATTTGTTTTTCCTGGGGGTAATGAACTTTCATCTCGGCTTCATTTGGCTCGTACTGTAGCCCGCCGGGCAGAACGTGCAGTTATATCGGTGTTGAATCCGTCAGTCGATAATCCACCGACTGCTGCCGCTGCTGTAGTGCTAAAGTACCTTAATCGGCTTTCCGATTTGCTGTTTGTTTTAGCAAGACAGGCGGACGAGCATCTCGGTCAGCTTGAAGATGCACCTTGAATCTTGCCCGACTTGAACCTGCCCGAACAGATAGAATTGATCTAAATCTGATTTGTACAAAATAAAAGGAGCAGGGGTTGAAATTAAAATATCCCTTCCGTTCACTGATGAATTGCTTCATCGGTGGTTCATCTACCCCATCGAGTACGGAGGATTTTCCTGCGATCTGCAGATTGCGGATGAGGCGGATTAGACCTTATGTACGTTTGCTGCTTTTGGCCCTTTTTGGCCTTGAGTTATATCGAACTCTACGGTTTCGCCTTCCCTGAGCGTTTTAAAACCTTCGCCCTGGATGTCGCTATGGTGGACGAAGACATCTGTTCCATCATCCGTGGTGATAAAGCCGTAACCCTTGGAACTATTGAACCATTTGACCTTTCCGGTAGCCATGCTTCGGCTCCTTCAGCTATAAGGCGGATGGGATTTGCTGAAGTTTATCAGGCAGAGCTGAATCACACTGAGATTCTGCTGGACAAGCTTCGACTTTCCTCAGTCCTCATCAAGATGTGCACTGCCTAATGAACCCCTGCAAATACATTCCGGTTGCCAGCCGGGGATGTCCGATGGTATTGGAACCGCTTCCACATTTCACCACCCATCGGCCCTTCTACCAGAATCCATTTTCCTGCTGATTGATACAGATGTCAAGTGATTAAGGTGAAAATTTCTAACTTTTGAGCATTGTAAAATAATCACCATCCTATCCCCATTACCCATGGAGCGACGTATTCTTTTACAAATTCAGGATTGGTTGAGTCTGCATGTCCACCATAGTTTCCTGCTGATTCCATATCCTTTGACCATGGGATTTGATACAGTTTGGTGTAAGAATTATCGAAGCCTGTTAATCCTGCCGAGGGCCCGCGGACACCATCAACATTTCCCACGACCGTCGTCCCCACACCAAGCAATCCGACGTCTTTTTTAGAATAGAAGTTGACGATACCCTTTCGACAATGCTGTAATGCCTTGCTCAAATCGTACCCTTTGGAGATACTTGCTGATAGTAGTATCAATCCGTCAATCATTCTGCCATCGGGTAATTCCTCTGCGGTGAATACAGCAATTCCCCCGCCACCTGAATGACCAATTATGTATACCGGAGCGAATGGGTGAGAATCTTGGTAGTCCACGATGTACTGTGCAATTCTCTTGGCAACGAGGCGATTTCCGATGACATCCATCTGGTTCAATATCGGACCTGCCAGCGGTACTGGCCTTCCCCAGCGGTAGATAGGCAAGGCCGCTGAGACACCTGCCTTGAGTAGCCCCCTTCGGATATTGTAACTTAGCGTCCCTTCACCCTCGATACCTGGCAAGATGAGAACCAATCCGCGTTCGAGCCGTTCGGGTGTAACTAATTCCCTATTAGTTGGCGAACAACCAGATAAGATGAGCATCGACAGCGAGACGAATGATGTTGCCAATCTGAGAAGTCGGTATATTTTCATCTTGATTGTCCCTTTCAAAGATTATTTAGAAGTATAATTACTCATGTTGAGATTTATAACTATTCTCTTTTTGGATAGTTGAAGATAGTTTGATTTTCTCATCGACATTATTATTTTGGCGCTTGAAATAATCTTTCGGGTTAATTCAAAATAGCATTATATCAAAGGGCATATTGCCAAACGAATGGGGCTCGTGGGAGTATTAAAAATATAACCAGAATGGGACATGATGAAAATCATGGAGGTTTGAAAAATGGCAAGAAAGAAAAAGGATTTTGATGATGATATTGATTTTGATGAGGTCGGCGGGTATGTTCCGGTCACCTTTGCCTCGTCCCTGGAAGAGGCAGAAAATCTTTGTCGATTCTTAGAGGATCATGATATACCCGCAATGATTGACGAGGATCGTGAGTTTACCGGGGATGAGTTGGACGAGTTAGACGATTTGGCTCCGGGGGAAATACCGGTACTGGTACCCAGGTCGTTTCTTTCCGAAGCCGAAGCCTGCCTGGCTGAGCGGGAAGAAGCAGGGCTAATTCCTGACGAGGATTTTGAAGAGGAAGAAGACGAAATTCTTCCTGACGAAGATTTTGATATAGAGGACGAGGACGAAGAGTTTTAGCAATTTTGCATTTGATGTAATGTTTGTCGGGTGCCTTTCCTCTGCGAGGAGGGGGACGAGGGCGATTGGTTTATAGCAAGGACAAGTCTATGCCGATATATTATGAATACCATGGGCTTTTATTTTATGGGG
>JAGHBS010000208.1 GCA_021160865.1 Planctomycetota bacterium
AATGGCTTCAAGGCAGGGAAGTCCCTCGATATCTCCGACCGTTCCACCCAGTTCGGTAATTGCAACATCTACACCAGTGGCAATTTTCCTGATAGTCCGCTTGATTTCGTCGGTAACGTGTGGGACAACCTGAACCGTCACGCCGAGGTAATCACCTCTCCGCTCCTTCTCGATTACCCTTTTGTAGATTTGCCCGGAGGTGAAATTACTATCCCGTGTGGTCGGTATGCCCGTGAACCGTTCATAATGTCCCAAATCGAGCTCGGTTTCGGCTCCGTCATCGGTGACGTATAACTCTCCATGCTGATATGGGTTCATCGTGCCGGGGTCAACATTAAGATAAGGGTCAAACTTCTGCATCGCTACCTTGAGCCCACGGTGTCCCAGCAGCATTCCAAGCGAGGCAGAAGTTATCCCCTTGCCGAGTGAGGAAACGACGCCACCTGTTACGAAAATATGCTTCGACATAGTACAGTTCTCTCCCTGATTATCATCATATTCCTCGGTGATTGAATGACTCTACTGGGATGCTCCATCTGCAGAGTTGCAGAATAACCTGTGCCCATTTGAGTCAATCTATATAAACCTTCATCCCTGCTTAACGCAAGTGGGAATTGCACCAATCGGTCTGGGGTTTTCGTACCCCAAACTGTCGAGAAGGGTGAATTATCGTAACCGGCTTGCAATAATGTATCGCTGACCATGCTGGGCAAGGATTATGAATTTTCCAGGAAAGGTGAGTTTTATTTCGTCGAAATACTTTTGTTTGCCGATGAAGCAAAAGCAGGGCTGGGGAGATTTGATAATATTACGCATTGCAGGGATGATAGAATCATTGACCTTTGCAATTTTTTCTATTTTGTCGGCATCCAGGTAAAACATGATAGATTCAATCTTACAACCACGGTAGTAGAAGCGTGCTTCGGAGTGGCAAGGTTGAATTGCAGATTCGGCTTCTTTGATGAGGCTTCGCCAGCTCATTTTGTCGAAGCCGGCTGGGGCAGTATGCCCAATGGTAAAGAGGAACATTATTATCACTGCTGCTACTTCCCAACCGACGAATTGTCCCCTGTCATGCTGCGATAGAGATTTCCACATCAACCCGGCACAGATCGCGCTTGCCGCAACGGGGATGAAAATCCAGTAATCTAAATTTCCCAGCCAGATTTCGATTGAAGCCGGTGCTAATGGTAGCAGCAGGACCATTATGAAAGCCGCCCTTGCTCCGTGCATCATAAGCGAGTCGGGCTTGTTTGAGAGAATCCATCCTGCAATTAGTCCTCCAATCATTACTGCCAATGGTGGGAAGAGAGGCAAGATGTAATTCATCAATTTGGTTTTTGAGAGGGAGAAAAAGATAAGCGGAACAAGAGCGGCTAACCACAGAAACAGAATCGCTGGTGAATTATTCCGCTTCGACCATCGTCGGGGGAAGTATCTTATGCATATTCCCGGTAGATAAATCGTCCAGGGCATCAGACCTGCTAAAAGTATCGGGATGTAAATTACCGCCGGCCAACGGGAATGACCAAAGGTACTGGTGGTATAACGGGCGATGTTTTGACGGATGAAAAACTCATAAGCGTAATGTGGTTCTTTTAAACTGATAGCAACATACCACGGTGCCGATATGAGCAAATACAGGATGATACCCTTGAGATTGAATAACTCGAAAAATCGTCGAGGTTTACCTGAGAGAAGTAGATATGTTGCAACGGTAAGCACGGGCAGGACAAGCCCGGCAGGGCCTTTGAATAATGTTGCCACAGCACAAAAAAGGTAAAAGCCAATCCATCCGCCTTTGTATCTATGTTCGTTTTGACGCTTTATTTCAGCCCGCAGGAACAACCACAGTCCAGCCCACATCGAGGCAGCAAACGGCATGTCCATCCGATACCATCGAGCGATATACAAGAACTCACCGGTGGTGATGAGCATCACCCCCGCCAAAAGTCCTGCCAAGGGATTAAAGACATTCCTTGCTGCTGCGTAGGTAATCAGCACCGCAGCCAGGGCAAACAGACCTGCAATTATCCTCCCTGGGGATTCTTCGTCACCGGTAATCTTCTGCACCGCCGCTGCCAGCCAAAAAAATGGTGCCGGCTTGTCAAAGTAGGGTTCTGATTCAAGATGCGGAATGAGCCAATGATGATTGCGAATCATATCCCGAATGATTAACCCGCAGCGGGCTTCATCGGGATCGGTCAACGGTAGCGTTGATACCTTATAAAAGAAAAGCGTCCCACCCAGCGTTATCAATAGCAACAGATGAATTATCGTTTTATTCTGCAGGTTATCTTTGCTGAACGCAATTTTCATCTCAGGTATATTACCTATTGATGCCGATAGCGTCCACTAATACCCCTAAAGATTGACGATTAACATTTGCTCGGATGGTTTTGGTGGTATTTTATGGCATTGCTGTAATGGGATTGCTTACGTAGAATTGTCTCGAAGATATGAAATCGTCTGATGATAATCCGCGTAAGATGCTCTTTCGCTTCAGCCTGTACGGGTTTTTGAAGAATCAGCGTTATTTCGAGCCCTTCCTGATACTTTTCTTCCTGCAGATGGGGATGAGTTTTTTTATCATCGGGCTTCTTATCGGATACCGGGAAGTTTTGATTAACCTCTTTGAAGTTCCCACCGGGGCAGCGGCTGACCTTTACGGCCGGCGGAAGTGCATGATATTGAGTTTCATCGCCTATATTGCATCCTTTGTGATTTTTGCATCGGCAGGGGTGCTGTGGCAGTTCTTTGTGGCGATGGGGTTATATGCCATCGGTGATGCCTTCCGAACCGGTACACATAAGGCAATGATATTCGATTACCTCGCCCGACACGGCAGAAGTCAGGAAAAAACCTTATATTACGGTAAGACCCGCTCGTGGTCAAAATTCGGCTCAGCCCTTTCTATCATTATCGCTGCTGCTATCGTCTTTACAACTGCGGGGCTTCAAGGACAATCCGACGCCCGTCCGTATCGCTACCTGTTCCTTGCTTGTCTATTGCCTTATGCGCTTGGAATAATCAATTTCGTTGGTTATCCATCCTATCTTGACGGGGAAGCGCAGAAGAAGGTTTCTCTCAAGCAGGTTTTCTCTCATCTTGCCAGCGTTGCTAAAGATGCGGTCAAATCAAGCAGGTTAAGACAATTATTTGTCGAGTCCATCGCTTTTGAAGGTACTTACAAGGTGGCGAAGGATTATCTTCAGCCAATTGTCAAATATGCTGCCCTTTCGCTACCTTTATTGGGGATGATGGGAAAACTCCAAAAGACCGCTGCCCTTATCCTCGTGGTATATGTCTCATTGCATCTATTGGAGGGGATGGCTTCACGGAGAAGTGAGTATCTGCGTCTCCGAGCAGGTGGTGAAGAGGCAGGGGCAAGGTTGCTTTGGTGGATTAATTTGGCGGTCTTTATTGTTATTGCAGCTGGACTTGGTAGTGGTGTATTTCTGGCAGCAGGGGACGCTTCCTGGGGGATAGCGGTGGCGATTATCGGATTTGTAGCATTGGCGGTAGTTCAAAATCTCTGGAGGCCTCTTCAGGTCGGAAGATACAACACCGCCACTGGCGCTGCTGTGGGTGCAACGGTGCTCAGTATAGAAT
>JAGHBS010000006.1 GCA_021160865.1 Planctomycetota bacterium
ATATTGAGCCACTTACCGCACCAGATACATGAAAGGAGCAACGATGTCAAAACTTGCTATCAATGGCGGGCAAAAGACCTGCACAAATCCCTGGCCAGATTGGCCCATCTGGGATGAAAAGGAACGTAATGCCCTTCTCGAAGTGCTCCAATCAGGCAAATGGTGGTATGGTGAGAAGGTCAGGCAATTTGAGCAAGCGTTTGCTGATTTCCAGGGGGCAAAGTTCGGGATAACTGCATGCAATGGGACAGTCGCACTGGAGACGGCTTTGACTTCACTTGGTATCGGTGCGGGCGATGAAGTGATAATTCCACCGTATACGTTCGTCGCTACTGCAACTTCCGTACTACGAGTAAATGCAATTCCCATCTTCGCTGATATCCTGCCCGATACGCTTTGTATCGACCCTGCTGATGTGGAAAGGAATATCACCGATAAGACCAGGGCTATCATCCCCGTCCATTTAGCAGGAAACGTCGCTGATATGGATGCGCTAAACGAAATTGCCGAAAAGCACAATTTGAAAATCATCGAAGATGCCTGTCATTCCTGGGGCAGCCAGTGGAAAGGTAAAGGCACCGGTGCCATCGGTGATTGCGGAGCGTTCAGCTTCCAGGCCTCCAAGAACATCACCAGCAGCGAAGGCGGAATTATCCTTACCGACGATGAAGACCTTGCTGAATACGCCCGAAGTTATACCAATTGTGGCAGAAGAAAAGACCAACCGTGGTACGAACATTATATCCTGGCAAGCAACCTGAGAATGACAGAGTTCCAGGCGGCTATCCTTCTTGCACAACTTACACGTTTAGAATCGCAGACGATAAGACGGCAGCAAAATGCCTCCATACTGGATGAGATTCTAAGTGAAATCCCCTCGATTAGAACGATAAAGACCGATCCACGAATAACCCGCAGGAGTTATCATTTCTATCCCTTTAGGGTAGACTTCGACGAATTAGGAATCAGTCGGGAAAGATTTATACAGGCCCTCGAAGCTGAAGGCGTGCCTGCTTCTCCAGGTTATACCATGCCTTTGTATAAAAATCCTTTGTTCCAGCAGCCCGATCTCTGGTTGAAGAAACGCTGTTCCTGGCTGTGTCCGCACTACGGCAAGGATATTGATTATACGAAGGTTTCATGTCCTGTTTGTGAGCAGGTTTGTAGCGATACCGTCTGGCTGCCCCATAGACTCCTATTAGCAGAGTCCGAAGATGTACGAAAGGCAGCAGATGCCATCAAAAAGGTCTGCGAAAATGCAGACGAACTGAAATAATACAAGGATAAAATAAAAGGATAACCACAGATGCTAAAAGCATCAGCTGCTGCTATCGAACTTGCTCCACCGATTGGCGAACCAATGTACGGTTATATTGCGCGAACTAAAGGTTCTGTCGGAATTCATGACCCTTTATTTGCGCGTGCGATCGTATTCGATGACGGCAATTCCAGAGCAGCGATTATTAGTTGCGATTTACTTGCATTGGAAGTCGAAACCACTGCTGAAATCAGACGACGAATAGAGCTATCCTTAGACATCCCCGCATCAAGCATTATCATCTGCTGCACGCATACGCATTCGGGCCCGATTACGCTAATCTCTGAAAAGTTGAACCGCATCTGGTTGGAATTATTAAAAGACAAAATCGTGAAAGCGGTTCAACAAGCTTTATCGTCGCTGAAACCTGCTATTCTCCGCCACGCAAGCACCGTTGTTAGAGAAATCGGTTTCAATCGTGAATACTTCTGGGCAAGAAATGGGGGCAAAGAGGCCAAAGACTATCCTATTGATGAATCGCTAAATGTCCTTGCTGTTGATTCTACGGATGGTGGTGCAATTGCAACTGTCGTGAATTATGCAGTGCATGGAGTAGTATTGGGGCCACAAAATCTGGAATATTCAGCAGATTTCCCCGGAGCAGTTTGCAAACATCTTGCAGAACTTCGAGGCAGAGAAGGCATCTATATACAAGGGGCGTGCGGGGAGATCGACCCGACCATCCAACGCGACCGTGGCTGGGGAACTGGAACATTTGACGATGTTGAGCAATATGCCTCACGATTAGCGCACGCTGCCATTGATGCCTTGAAAGACTCCACCATTGAAATCACAGGTGATATCCAATCATCAGCCAGGATTGTAAATATCCCCCTTGATGAGCCCCCCAGCGATGAAGAAATCCAGCAAGTCAGCGATGAAGCCAATGAATACATAAACAAGGAGGGTGAAGTCAATCAGCAAATTGGTTCAGCACTTCTGGAGTGGACAAAAAGAATGAAATACCTCAAGCAAATCAATCAAATTCCGTCAGCCTGGCCTGTGGAGTTAACGGCAATTAAAATCGGGCAACTTTGCATAGTTGGACTTCCTTTTGAAACATTTTCTGCAATCGGACAAGGCATTAAAAATCGAATATCACCCCTTATCGGCTGGTTCGCTGGATATGCAAATGGATATTTGGGATATCTACCGACAAAATGGGCAAAAGATTTGGGAGGCTATGGTGGAAAAACCGCATGCAGATATGGCTTTGGTCCACTTATTATCCCTCCAGGCTATGGGGCAGATGAGTTCATCGTCAATGAAACGGTAAAATTAGTTGAAGAATCGTTTATCTAATCAAGTCCCCTTGCAAAGTTCGTACTATTTTGTAAACATATCTTTTATGAAAATACTTATGCGATATACAGTCATAGTTGCGATTTTTTTCACAATTGGCAATATTGCCTCTGCCCAGGAAGTAAGGAAATGGGTGCAAATCTGGCCCTGTGCCAGTAATGGTAGGCCAACAGTAAATGGTCATCCGTCTACCGGGCCTGGTGCGTATGATCATTTTGTATATGCAGGTGCAGGAACGTGGAAACGATACGAGGTTCGACCAAACGTTCCGATAATCATTCGGGCAAGTGGTGATAATTGCCCAGGCTGCATCCTGGGACACCCCTCATTTCGATTATACGAATTCATCAAAGGGAAAAAGGTAGAGAAACTTGTCTTTAGAGGTCCTGATTGGGCCGGCAAAGCCCCTCCAGGCGAACCTTGCTATAGATTCCTATACTATATTCCCGCAGCAGATGAGATTGAAATCGCCTGCATCAAGAGCGGATTTAGCGTTGCCGTCTATCAATTTGAAATCGAAAAAAATCCCCAGGTGCTAACTGATAAACTACGAGAAAGAACGGTCGAACTCATAAAGCAACTTGATGATGATTCTTGGCGGGTTCGCCATCGTGCCCAAAAGGAACTTGAGAAAATAGGAGCAGTGATACTGCCCATCCTGTATGACCATTTGAATCAGCATTCGCTGGAAGTGAAACTTCGAATTAAGATGATTATCGATAAGGTACGTCCACATGATTACGTACCTGAAGCAACAATGAAGTCCAACGCATCCGAACTTGTAAAAAAACTATCAGCCCTGATAGCCATGAAATCGTTAGGGTGCGATGCTGAACCGGCAAGGAACTTATCGGCAATCGGACCATACGCAGTAGAGCAATTGAAAAT
>JAGHBS010000117.1 GCA_021160865.1 Planctomycetota bacterium
CCGTATGATTCTGCAGCGGTTTTAGCAGCCGTTGGTAAACGACTATTTGCCGTAATTGGGATTTATCGGCATCACGGAAGCCCCTGGTGATGTGATAAGCAAGGCGTCGGGTAATGTCCGGGAGTATTGAGGACTCTGTAAGGGCAGAGAGGAGATGTGAGCAAATGAAGCACACCATGGTATCTATGGGTTTGATTGCAGCAGTTGTCTTTTCCGGAACGGTCGTATCGTCTGGTGAGACAGTCAAGTCTGCAAGTTCCTCCAAGAGCAACAAGGCAGCGGCTGTTGTGAAGATTTTCGATGCTGGTAAGCATTGGGGAGGCATGTGGGACGCCTTTGCGGTGTCCTTCCAGAACAAGGATAAATGGCGGCAGGTTCCCTACGGACAGACGGACTACCAGTTCAATGGTGACACCGTTCTGGAGAACAAGTTCTTTTACATATCTTTCAATGCCAACAGCCAGGATGACCTTCACGTCAAGGCGGATGGTAAGACGCTGTGGCGAAATATCTTCTATCGTTGTTATTACCCTCGCCGGATTGTTGTTGGCGGTGTTAAAGAATACGCTGGGCGGACCAAGTTTGTCAGGATACTCAAAAACACTCCCGAGGAAGCGATAGTGGAGCACCACAGCCCGCCAAGCCGGCGATACAAGGTTGAAATAGTTACCAGCTACCGTGTGCTTAAGGACAAGCCATGGGTTGAAGTCAAGCCCGTCAAGAATGCCCACATGCTTGGCATACATGGCAAGGTGCGTATAGGTCTGGCGGTTGTGGAAGGTGGAAATGACTACGTGGTTGATTCCCTGCGCCACCCTGCCGGTGCTTACGTGCCGCCGAAGGGTAAGCTGATTATCTGCTTTTTCGAGTCGGGTAAGTATCCCTTCATGTGGGTTCTTACCTTTCCGTCCTTCAAGCGTGCCAACACCTACTTCAACTGCGATAGTGGACCCAAAGGCGATACGATGTGGTGGCATGGTACGCCGGGTTATCCGCGCCATTCGCCCGGTTGCATAACGGCAACCTATGCCCGATTTGGCAACCAGACCGAACCGGTGGTGGAAGGTGCACTTGCCTTCTGGCACAACTGGCATCGCGACGAGATTAACAAGCCCATAAAGAAAGGCGAGGTATATACCAGTAAATGGAAGCCGCCTTATCCGGGGCATTGGCGGATGACGGTGAGAATTGCTGAGAAGAAATACGACCAGGGCGTCAATTATGATGGAAAGACGAAGTTCCCTGCTGAGTATTTCACGAAGGACGTGTATGACGGCAACTTCACCTTCACGAGTCCAAAGGACGGCTGGCTTGACTACGTGATTATGTATATGTACGATCGGACGAAGCAAACACCTAAGGATATATTTACACCGATGGATCAATACCGCTGGACGATGAAACAATGGAGAGGAGGTAAGTGAAATTATGTTCAAGGCAGGAACGGCTCGGATATGTATTTCTCCCGGTGCGGACCCAGAGGAAGTTAAAACTTATCGCAATCCACCACCGGCAGGCTTTTATCATGATGTTTTCGTCAAGGCCCTTGCCCTTCGCAATGATAATAACTCCCCTCTGGTGATTGTTTCGATGGATATTATTCTTCTTCGAGAGGATATGCTCACGAGGATAAGGGAAGGTTTTAAAAGCAAACTTGGCCTGGAAGAACATCAAGTGCTGTTATGTGTTTCTCATACGCATAGCGGTCCGATGCGCGAAGAGCCGCTCAAGCAATTCGGCTTGACTGTTGATGAATATCGCCAAATCGTCGTGGATCGCACCGTCGGCGTGATTGAAAAGGCTTTGAATAACATGGCACCTGCAAGAGCGTACTTTGGCAGGGGAACCTTGCGTATCTCAATCAATCGTCGCTGGCGAAATCCTAATGGCTATCCGGTCTGGCGAGGTAATCCCTACGGCGAGGTCGATCCTGAACTGGGCGTTTTGCGGGTAGATGGTGAGGATGGCAGCGTCAAGGCAGTATTGATGAACTACGCCTGTCATGCAAGTGCGATAGGGACGCCTCTTATTGGCAACGATTATCCCGGCTTTGCTCAGGAGATTATTGAGAATCGCTATCCCGGTTCGACGGCGCTGTTCGCCCAGGGCTGTGCTGGTGAGATAAAACCCTACAACGTCAGTCCCAATTTCAAGTTCATGTACGGCGTGCCGCCAGCAGTTGTAGCAGGGATCGGCTGGGAAATGGCAAAAGAGACCACACGTGTTATAGAGGCAACGCCGATGGACGAAATCACAGGTGATATAAATACCGAAAGAGTCGTTATCGAATTGCCTTTGGAAGACCCGCCCAGCTCGGAAGAAGAAATTCGCAATGTGAAGTCTATCGGCGGTGAGAAAGAAGCAGAACGTCAGTGGAAGGAATTCATGCTTAGCAAACTAAAAGACGGCACTATTAACGATTTGCCCAGATCTCGGCCTTATGAGATGGGGTTTGTCAGGATTGGTGAGCGATTTCGGTTAGTTGCCCTTCAGGGAGAACCTTGCGTGCGGATTGGCCTGCGGCTAAAAGAGCAGATTACTCCGAATACTGCTGAAATTTCTGCCGATGCCCGGAATATTCGCAACGTTATGGTCTTTGGCTATACCAATCACCCTGATAAAATGGTAGGCTATGTTCCCTCCAGAGACGTCAGTGCTGCAGGTGGCTATGAGGCTGAAACATTCTTGATATACAAATGGTCCGGTCCGTACAAGCCCGAAATAGAGGATATTATCGTGCAAACCGCTATTGAGCATCTGGCGAAATAGTTCGACGATAAAGATATTTTACGGAGATAAAGCCATTTTGCGGATGGCGATTTGTCACGGAAGATGGTGATGTAAAG
>JAGHBS010000255.1 GCA_021160865.1 Planctomycetota bacterium
GCGGATATGGGTAATCATATTTTCGATGGTGTCGGTATTGATTGTTGGGAGGATTTTTACCACGCCACGGCTTTGCATCTTCAGACAGGCTTTTTTAACATCTTCCAGACTGAGCTGTTCGGGTGGTAAATTAAAATCCATCCCTGCATAGCCGTTGACTTGAATGTCCACCAATCCAGGTCCGGCAACGGCGACAATTTCATTAGTCTCGCTCGTTTCTATCAGGATATTATTACTCCCGCTCATATTGATACTAATGAAAACATACTCATTGTTGAAATAAGTCGATAGTTTTCAGCGTGAATATAATATCCCTGTTGGCTGATACTCTCAAGCAATTCCACTTCCTCTTCGACCGGTCAGAATTCATCTCCAAGATATAAATCGATTATCACTATAAATATCCTACAGCCCGATAACCTTGACAATATATTAATATATTCGAAAGGACGCCAACGAACTTATTAAAAATGTGCCTAAAAGCCTCGCACGAAATTCCCGCCTCGCTTTTATCTTTCATATCCTCCTGAAGCATTGGCAGGTTTTATTATATGTCTGATTATCCACGCTCGTATATCCTCGATGATTATGTATAAGCAGGGGATAATAATGAGTGTGATAAAGGTTGCGAAGAGCAATCCGAAACCTAATGAGATAGCCATCGGGATTAAGAACCGTGCTTGAACGGAAGTTTCGAATATCATAGGCGCCAAGCCGCCGAAGGTGGTCAATGTAGTTAACAAGATGGGGCGGAAACGCTGAACAGCGGCTGACTGGATAGCACGGAAGGGCGACATCTTGTTATCTCTTCGGCGCCGATTAGCAAAGTCGATCATTACCAATGAATCGTTCACGACAACGCCTGATAGGGCTACAATGCCGAACAGACTGAACAAGCATAAATCGTAGCCCATGATAAGATGCCCCAGAAATGCCCCGACGATTCCGAAGGGGATACTCATCATTATTATGAATGGCTGGATGTAGCTGCGGAAGGGGATCGCCAGCATTGCATAAATTACCATCAATGCCAGTGTAAAGGTGAACTTCAAACTTGCAATGCTTTCGGTTATTTCCGCTCTTGCGCCTTCGAAACTGTACGACAGGTTCGGATATTTCTGCATCAATTTTGGAAGTATGCTACGTTTTAGATCGTTTAGGATTTCATCAGCCCTGCTTCGAGGAATGACATCGGCGGTGACCTGTATTACACGTCTACCATTGCGACGGTTTATTGTGGTGTAAGAACGTCCAAGACTTGCCGACGCTATCTCACGCAGAGGTACATAAGTACCAAGGGGTGTTCGGATCATCAAGTTATCGATAGTTTGTTCAGTAATGCGTTCATTTTTAGGCAGACGAACCATAACTTTAATCTCGTTCCTTCCACGCTGCTGGCGGATCGCTTCAGCTCCGTAGAAAGCGCTTCGTATTTGTCTGGCGATGTCCCACGCTGTCAGGGCTAAACTTTTCCCCTCAGGTTTGATAGTAAAATCAATTTCTTGTTTCCCGGGTTGAAAACCATCGTCGATATCCTTCACGCGGGGATAGACAGCAAGGGCGCGGGATAATTCCTTACTGGCTTTCTCAAGGACATTGATATCCCTGTGGCTTAGTTCGACGGCTATAGGTCGGCTTCTTCCGCCTGGACCACCAATATCTGAAGCGAATACCAGCGACTTTACTCCCACTACTTCTCCAACCGCCTCTCGCCATCGGCGAGTGAATTCTTCTGTACTCATTATCTTTTTGCGGATTTCCGGCTCGGCTAACTCGATACGAACATAGGCGGTATGGCTGCCATTAATTCCGATATCACAGATTGTTGACTTGATGAGTTCCGGATGGCCACACTCGGCAATGACGCGGCGGGCGCCTTTCAAAAGACGCTTGACAACTAATTCAGTTTTTTCAACAGGAGAGCCATAGGGTAAAACGACACTTGCTCGTGAAAAATCCATTTCGATTGTTGGAAAGAGCCCCAACCCCATCCGCCCGCTAAGGGCGTATGATACCACCGAGGCAAGCAAGCCGACCGATATCGCGAGGGTCACAATGCGATGGCGGATCGCAAAGGCAAGTAATGGTGCATATCTTGTTTCGACCCATCGTCTAAAACCCTTACTAAATGCTTGCTGCTTTTGATGAAGCCATGCTGAAATTCCCCTGCGATGCCGCTCTTTATGATGGCCGAGGTGAGCAGGTAGTACGAATAGACTTTCACCTAGTGATATTAAAAACACAGTACTGACAACGATGGGAATCATCTTGAAAAACTTTCCCACCACGCCTGGGACAAAGTACAAAGGCATAAAAGTGGCAATGTTGGTCAAGATGCTAAAGGTTACCGGCATGGCAACTTCACGAGCGCCACGAATGGCAGCCTTTAGGAATGGAATACCCTGTTGGTGATAGTGATAGGTGTTTTCGCCAACAACGATAGCATCATCCACCACGATACCTATTGCAATGATGTATGCAAATAGCGAGACCATGTTGATGGTGACACCAGCGGCTGGTAGAAAGAGGAATGAACCCAGAAAAGAAACAGGAATTCCCAATGCCACCCAGAAGGCAACGCGTGCTTCCAGAAATAATGCTAACAGGATTAACACGAGCACCAATCCACATGCAGCGTTTTTCAATAGTAGCTGGACACGTTGACGGTATATCTTTGCCATACTATGGAAGATGCCGATGTGGATGCCTGGAGGTAATAGGGGGGTAATCTTTTTTATCTGTCGGTGGAC
>JAGHBS010000122.1 GCA_021160865.1 Planctomycetota bacterium
TATCTGGTGTGCAATGTGGAAAGTCAACGGCAAGCCAACGTCCTGGGCATGCTTGAAAAGATTCCGCATCAACGGGTGGGAAAATGGCAGATTGGCGGTCACCTCACCGATACCCTTACAGCCATGGTCCTTGTACCATGCTAATACCTTCCCTAAAGGGGCATCGGCAGAGTTGCTCACCGCACGCGGATCAAGATTGCAGAACGGAACGAACCGATCGGGATAGCGCTTACATATCTCCAAGACCTCCTCGGTGGTTTGCGGACTAATCATACATTCAGGACTCACCGATGGTAAGATGACGGCCTTTTCCACACCGATTTTGTCATATCGCTCGATAAGTTGCTCCGGCGTGGCGTAGTTGGTACCGTCATCACGGGGCGGACCCTGAAACAGACCGGTATGAGTGTGAATATCAATGAACATCTGACGTACTCCTTTCGTTGATTTACTTCCAGACGCTGCTTGCCAGTCGATCCAATCCTTCCCTGTCGAGCGATTGGGCGCATTTAGCAGCTGCCCGCTCGATGCGGTCTTGGCTTTGAAGTTTCTCCCTGATTAACCTACGGACCATTCTTCTATCACCCCTTGATGAGCAAGTCAACTTTACTACCCCCAGTGCAAGGATTGCCTCGACGCGAACAGACCGATCAGCATGATTGACTACAAGGTTGAAAATGTCGCCCGGATGAGGACCATGCATTCCCGGATCAAAGCGCCAGATCGTCTTGTATAAGTCGCTATACACGCTGCTAATAGTCTCAAGACCGTCGAGATATTCTTTGACGGCTTCGACACGATCGGGTCGTTGCCACTTCTGATACAACGTCAAAAGCGCTCCGCAAGCTTCTTTCTCCAGCCCAATTCCCGCTCGAACAATATCCAATCTCGCTCGCTCATCAATCATATGTTGACCAAGGATAAGAATATCAAAGAGGTATTTCTCTGCCTGGGGGTAAGTTTCCCGACCAAGACTAAAATAGTGCGCAAAGAGCATCTTGGGAACGTAGGAAATCTCTTGAAAATCATCCACCACCTTCGGCCAGTATGGAATCTCTATCTTCTTAGGCGTCAGGCGAAAGTAATATGACATTTGCCTTTTGGCTGAACCAGCACGGATAGGGGCTGCTACTTTCTTCAATATCGCAACATCATCATCCGTCAGGCGATATTTGTCTTGGAGCACCTGCTCATAATGCTCAAGAACCTTTTCTATCCCCTCACGATTCGCGTGATAGGCTTCAATAGCCTTGTGATAATCGTCGCCAGCATCACCATCACCATTGGGATTAGCCGGTATGATTAAGGTCAATGGTTTAGAGGGGGTTTGAAGGTCCAACATTCCAACAGCCGTTGTGGCACAGGTTGGCGGAGTGGGTGAAGGGAAAACTACTATCTTGATAATTATCGCTGCTAAAAAAACACCTATTACCAACGCAGTTATCCATGCGAGTCTATTTCCCATAACTTCTCCCAACTTTTACATTCTTACCTTGATGAAAACTTCATATACCACAGAATCTAACCAATAATCAATAATTCGGTGCATAACTTATCTTGTCCGTCTTTATCTGCTGGGCTGCGGGGCTTATAAAGAGTGTGCCAAGTTCGCTGAGATCATAGAAATATCCCTTACAGCCCGTCCAGCTTGAAGCCTCTTTATCAATGGTTGAAAAGCGAGTGAAATTGATGCCCCAGAGAGACGATTTCGCCTTTGCTCCAAAGGATTTCAGAGGTATCGCTAACTCAACTATCCAGAGCCCGTTGTATTTTTTGACAGCAGATTTTATCCTGACAGACCAGGGGCGAACTGACCCAGGAAACGCCCCTATCCCTCGCTCCGCTACTACTATGCCGTTGCTCTTTACAATAAGGTGATACAAATCAGCAGGCTCGCGGGCAAGTCTACCAGGATCAAAAATTACCTCGACGATGTCCTCATCCCTGGCTAAGAATTGGTCATATCGGATGATATTATCACTTCGGGCGTACAACTTATCTGGTGTAGGTTCATCACAACGAAAGGCAAGATAGAGATTTTCCCCATCAGTTAGCACAAATGCGATTGTCTGCCGTCTGGCTAATCCTTTATTGCGCTTTCCACGATTTCCAAGTGAGATAAAATTACCAGCAGCATTTCTCGAACGTATCGGCCAATCGCTCAAATCTGCGTCGATGCTAATTTTACCCCTGTACATTCCTGCAACTATCAACGGCACGTAAGCATCGAAAGTCTTTTGCTCATTTATGATATCGACCCTCATTACCAAAGGGATTTTCATCTTGGCGTCTGGCCCTGTTGGGACGCCTTGCCCTTGGGCAGATAATTCTACCCTAGCCCTTTTACCAGCCTGCACAATACACTTTTTCGCACCAATAACTGCCTGCCAACCTGCTGGCAAGGTCTTGATTTGCAATTCAACCTCAGCAGGGGTTGTCAATTCGTTGTAAAGCATTACGATAATTTTGACGAGAAATTGCCCCTCTGGACTTTTATCAACCCGTGCGATAACCCGTTCGACTCGCACGGTGCAGACCTGCCGCTGAAACTCCTGCCAGGCAATTTGTTGTGCAAGGGCTCGTCGGGCATCAAATCGCTCTGGATGAACGGCTGATAGAACCTCTTCAGCAAGAATCTTCCTCATTTTGCTCCACAGACGTCCCTCACGTACCCATCCGTTAACCGCTACTGGAAATAAAACTTTTTTCGACGTATCAACACCAGCATAATGCACCATCGTGTTTATTAGCGTCCTGGCGGTGGCTAACCTGCGTCGTTGATTCAAAAGCCAGAGATAGCCGACATCTTGGAGTCCACGTCTCAGTCGTTTTAGCCGAACAGAAGGTAAAACCACATCAGTGCCTGCTGTACTGGCAGGATAGAAAAGACAATTTCTATTATCATCAGATGATTTTGCCCCGCCTGTTGACCAATCGAGCACCGATGGAATAAATATCCCGCTACAGCGGTACTTCAATGCTATCCATGGTAGGACGCGAATATCAGCAGGCGAAGCAAGGAGGGAAAAACTTCCCATGTAAGGCAATTCCTCCGGCTGAAGCCAAAGCCCCGAAAGCATCTTCTCGTTCGTCGATTGTCGAGATTTGTACTTCTCAAGATCAACCATATCAGCAGCAGGGGCATATATATCAGCCAATTGCTCGAACTGCTCAGGAGGGGTAACCCAATCGGGAGCAGCATATCGCGGCGGCAATGTTGAAAGGATTGGGAAATTTACTCCAGCAGTTCGGGCTAATCTCGCCTGCTTGATGAAAGTCTGATACGCCTTTATAATCGCACTTACGCCTGCCCCGCTATCAAGCAATGTCCGCCTTGGCCAGAGAAACATCTGTCGGGTAAAACCAATTTCGTCAAAATGCTCGATACTCTTCGATAAAATTGCAGCAACGGTCTGACGATACGAATTGCTTTCAATGCCGCCATAATCCGAGACCTTCGGAAAAGTGTCTGATCCATCCACCCACCACGGTAACGGCCAGGCAGAGACGCCTATCCCATCCTCAAAGGCACTTCCATCGAGGTAAGGTACAACGATATCGTCGTAATCTGCCCAATCCAGCACAACCGCACCGTACATATCTCGCTTCAAGATAGGGTGGAGCGTCCTATCGAATAGATCAAGCCGATGGCGATGTGCCAGCCTCATTAGTTGACGCATAATTATCAGCATCTTGCGGATACGCGGATTCTTCGGGTCAAGCCGCATCGGCAAGACAACAGGCTGACCTCGCCTATCAGACTTGATGAACTGTCGATAAATCGCTTCGTGGCTAAAGCCACCGATGCAAATGATCGGGTTCATATCAGGCAAGACGAAGTCATAAACCTTCAGCAAGATATTTATATCTATATCCTCGCCCCCTATACGACCAGTGCTTATTCCCAAAAGCCCTTTGTAGTCGCCCGGTAAAGCGGTTCGTGGTACTTCCACATCAACCCAGATTGCCAACCGCCCATTTTTAGGAATATCAAAATCCGCCTTACGGTGCGAATTGGCAGGCAGGAGAATATCGTAGATACGCATCGGCTTGACCTGATCGCACGTAAGCCGAAGGTACCAAGCAGGGAAACGATCGACCCTTACCGGTAGCATCTTGTATAATTTTATCCTTCTTGTAGAAATGCGACCTTTACCACTCCTGATAAGTGGATTTAATTTCACGCTGAGTTTCTTGTAGCTACCCGGCGGTGTATCAATAACCAGCTGGAAGCTAATCGTCTCATTGGCAGCGGAGAAGAGTTTTACTGTCCGAGTCTTTGCATCCCAGAGAGAATTTGCATTTGTCGGGCTGGTCAACTCGGTCAGCAAGGTCATCTCATCAGCCACCCAGACCTTCAGCTGCCCCTTACCATTACAGCCAGCCACACCGACACACAACACCACTGATAATATCAACCGTTTATCCATCATGAAGCCACGATTGTACCAAACTGGACAAGAAAAATCCCCCACCGTTCCTGTAATGTTTCATCAAAAGACCCTTCGCGCCCTCCTACAACAAATATGAATGAATGATAAACCTGTTTTTAATGTTGTGGAAGATGACCTAATTCGAACAGCGTTAATAAATCATCCTTCTGGGCAATCACTGGACAATTGCTAAACCATTTCCTGAGCCTCGTGGGGGCAATCTCCCTTGACCAGCCATAGGAATGGGCTAATCGTTCAATCTCCGCCCAGGCGATAAATACATGCGTTATCCCCCTTGCATTTAGCCGCGAGATAAGATTTCTGCTACCAGTACGTTGCAATATGGTCTCAAGAGGATGCTCATTAAAGACGGTTGCATAAACTGCATTTTCAGGAAAATAGAATGCCCTTGCTTCACCTATAAGCATAACCCGCGAACCGGGGGCAAGTTCATTGACCGATTCGTAATAAGGGATATTGTCAGCGATTGTCTCTGCGGAAACCCCTGCCGGTACGACAGCGCCTCCCTCCCCCACGCCAAGCAATTTCATCTCCCTGCGATGATACCTCCAGGCAGAGAGCAGATTTCCACTTGCTACGAGCAGCAGCATGCAAAATATCAATCTCACAGCAACTTTTTTCCTCCCCTTGATATTATCCTCTGCAAATCCCACAATCCCTGCTGCCAATATTGAAAGCGGGATAATCGATACAGCCATGAAACGTGCTGGCATCTCATGAGTGAACATCATCCAGATAAACAAATCCATCAATAGCACAGCAAATACCGCCCAATACCAAGGGGCTATCTTGGTAGGTCTAATCATCATCAATAAGACCATTAGTGTTGCTATTACTATGGTGACTAATCCTGCGGGCGGATTAGTATGGTAGGGTTTTTTGCTAACTGCCCATGCGAATAATCTATCGATGCGTGAAAGTCTTTGCTTCGGAGGGGTGTAATCAGCTGGTGGTGGAACGGGTTGATGATACCCTGGTGCATGGCCATTTTGCCAACGGGCTTTCAATTGTTCTGTCAGATACCCCTTGCCAAATACATTCATCGCCAGCGGGAAGACGGGATTGCCCGTGGAAGCCAAATTGCGAATCATCCAAGGAGAAAAGACGAGCAAGCACATCACCGCTGAGATCAAAACGCGCAAAATCCCCCTGCCGTGGCGTACCATCGCCGCAACCAACATGACCAATAAAACAGGTCCGGCGATAAATCCGACACTCAAATACTTCACCGAACAGGCAAGTCCAAGCAGGAGCCCGATAATCAGCGAAGAAGTCCAGGACGATTCATCAAGCCACCTTTTCAACCACATCAGCGCCAACGCCAAGTAGCACAACTGGGCTGATTCTACCATCGCTATTCTGGACAGATAAATAACCCACGGAGCCGTCGCCACCAATACCGCTGCTGATAATGAATGAATTCTCCCCTTACTGCTTCCTCCGCCGAGCATGCCCACAATTGCAATCACGCTAAACATCAAACTTATCATCTTGGCAAGGTACATCCCCTTATAAGCCCCTGCTCGGAGGGAAAAGGACAGCAGATATAGCATTTCCACACCAAGCGGGTAATGGCTATAAATGTTGTGTCGCAGCGTCGTTATCCTGCCGATATGGTAAAACTCGCGGGGCAATTGGAGGTGATATTCAAGCACATCGTAAGAATCCATCGTCAAGTTGCCAAGCATACCCGCAGGTATAACCGCACCGGCAAGATACATCCCTAACGCTACCGCGATGAGAATAGCGGGCAAAATAAACCATCTATTTATAGATTGGCCCGAGGCGCCTCGAGAGAATCTCTGCTGACCCCTCCGCCAGAATAAAAATGCCTGCAAGGCAAACAATATCACACCGAAAATTACTATCGCCCACCATAAGGACGAATTATCCACCACATAAAACAGCGAGCCGACAATAATCATCGTTGTAGAAAGCATCCCCAGCCCTACGGCAGCAACGGTGGATAGAGTTAGAAAATTTGAGAAAAAGTTAATTCCTAATGCCCGCAGAAGTAACCCACCAAATCCCCCTGCCGCTAAAAGTAGCAAAATGGCAATGAGCCCATCAGTGAAAATAACGCTCATCGCACCGAAAAATGCCCCCATCGAACCGAGCAACACCCCCAGCACCACTAATGAAACAACCATTACCAGTACGATGGTTGCTACCCTGAAATAAACCAAACTTTTACCAGATAATTCAGCCACTAAGGAAAACAATACGCCCGATCAATCGTTTTGACAATTCCAAATGAACGAATCTCGCTGGGGAATTAAGACCGCCAACCGATATTAAGCACCTCTGATGCCCTACCAAGACTTTCCTCATCGCATCAATTTTGTTCTCAAAAATTTATATTATTCAAACATCAATTAGGATATGATATAAACAGCACAATTGTGAAACTGTTTATTTTGAAAGGATTAGTTATGAAACGACTGATTGGTATTTGCTCCTTGATGGTGCTATTCATTGCTGGGGTAATCTATGCGCAAAACGCTGGTTCGACCACCCCTCCCGTGCCGTCTACACAGGCATCAGGGGCAGCCGAAGTACTTATGAAAATCCGCTCGCTGATGGGAAGACCTCGTGCCAGATCGCAGGCCGAGTATTTATCTAAACTCAAGAAATCCAGACAACAGGCGCTGGTCCTATTAGACGAAATGGAGAAAAAATACCCTAAATCAAAGGAACTGGATGAAGCCAGGCTCCACGGCATAGTGGCTTCGATGGAGCTCGGTAGAATTATGCATGATCCGAAAATGGGCGAAAAAGTTGAACAAATCGCCAAAAAGGTACTTGCATCTAACGCCCCGCCATTCTTGAAACTAAATGCCGATGCTTATACCGTCCTGCTGAAAGTCAGGCCCATCCGTACATCAGCAACTCAGCCGGTTACGACAATCGATGATAAGGCTGCCGAGAAAATTATCCTCGACATGACAAACAGGTATAGAAATACCAAGGTCAGACTTGATGCCCTCCTTATCGGCATGCAACTTGCTGACTTACAAGGACTCGACACACTTATCACCAGGCTGGAAGATATCGTTTTGAAGGAATTCCCCCAGCATACCATTGCTCAGCGGATTCGCAAACGCCGTGAATTGAGCATGGTCGGTAAGGAATTTACTGCCTCGCTAACGAAACTTGACGGGAAAAAACTCAATCTGCCCAAGGACCTGCTTGGGAAAGTCGTTGTGATAGATTTCTGGGCTACCTGGTGCGCTCCATGCGTTACGGAAATACCGCATATGAAGGAACTTTACAACAAGTATAAATCCAAAGGCGTGGAGATTGTCAGCATCAGCCTTGATAAGGATAAAAGTCGGCTCGAGAAATTTATCTCCCAGCACAAGATAACCTGGGTACAGACCTTTACCGGCAAGGGCTGGGAAGACCCAACCGCTCGAAAATACAATATCAATGCTATCCCGAGTATCTGGGTAATCGGCAAGGATGGGAAAGTTGTTTCCGACCGTGCCCGAGGCAGACTTGCAAAGGTTATCGAACGGGCATTGAAAGCGAAAGAACCCGCAAACGATTCATCGAACACCAAAAAGAAAAAATAAGTTCAAAAACCTAAAAACTTCTCTCCTCATTGGCAGACTTGCAAGGCAGTCTATATACTAATCTATAATAATCACTACTAGCCTTGTTGGTCGCAGAAAATCTGCTACAGGGCAGGAGCGATGCGGCAACTTATATTACCAATGACGATATTGCTAAGCCTTACAGGTTGCCAGCTGAAAACGTGGAATCTATCATCAAAACAGCCCGAACCCACCAGAGCTTCATCATCAACAAACGAGGAAATCTCCAGATTAAAAGAGCAGATTCGTCTCAAGGATGAAAAAATCAAGGAACTCTCTCTGCGTGCAGACCGCCTGGCTGAAAAAGTTCGAAAACTCGAATTCCTCAACGAGCAACTTCAAAAACAGTTAGAAGCAGTAGGCGATGCCCCAAAACAACGAGACCGCTACAAGCAAATGCTTATCAATAAGGAATTGGAAATCAAGCGACTCGAAGACAAGATTAAAAAATTACAACAAGAAATTACTCGACTAAAGACATCAGGACAATCACAGGGTAAGAATAACCGAATAAAATGACGTACAATAAATAAATTATATTCACCTGCAGGCAAAAACAATCTTCCTTGTATCGCTCATCTACTCTACAATTACCCCCTTGGCGAATCCGCGATACAGCAGGAAAACTCATCTACGGCAGTTGATTGGACAGCCTGGGAAAATAATGAAGATTGAAAAGGTCCAATTTGTTTCGATTGTCGGCGGATGGTACTGCGACGATAAGGCGGCATTTTCATCGGGGGAAATTGAACTTGACCATTATCTCGCTCGCGGCAAGGTTAGAACGGACGGGTTTAAAAACGTCCGCGAGGTCGGTCAAGGCATCTGTGTGATGCTTCACCTTGAGGATGGCTCGGTTGCGATTGGCGAGGGAACAAGTGTCACCTATGCTGGCTTTGCAGGTAGGCACCCCCCCTTTCGCTTCAATCAACATATCGAGGCGCTGGAAAAAACGCTCAAACCCTACCTTTTCCAAACAAATCCTCAAGAATTCTTCACTTCGGCAAAGGGGCTTGACGAACTTACCTTTCAGGGAAAATCCCTTCATCCTGCCATTCTCTACGCTGCCAGCCAGGCACTGCTTGATGCTGCCGCGATTACAAATCGTTCCACCAAGGCTGAAGTCATTGCCGAAACCTTTGATTTGCAGATAGACCCCCTTTGGCAAGTCCGCATAGGCATTCAAAGCGGGCCTGATAGATATTCTGCCGTTGATAAGGCAATCTATCGTCGCGTTGGTGCATTCCCGCATGGGCTTATCAAGAATGTGGAAAAAGACCTTGGACAACGGGGCGAAAAACTCATCGACTACGCCCACTGGATAATAAACCGCCTGAAAGAACATAACGTCGAGCCGGAATACCAACCGGCAATTCATTTCGATTGCTATGGCACTATCGGCGAGGCATTCAACCGCGATATTGAAAAGATGACCGATTACATCAAGCGGTTGGCAGCAGTAGTTTCCCCACTGACGCTGCAGGTCGAATCACCCGTTGAGATGGACTCACGGGCAGATCAGATTGATATCCTCGCTCATCTGCGCGACGCCCTATCCAAGCAGGTCGAAAACGTCGAACTGATAGCCGATGAATGGTGCAACACGCTTGAGGATATAACGCTTTTCTGCCAGGCTGGTGCAGCGGATATGATTCAGGTGAAGATGCCCGATTTAGGCAACATCGTCCACAGCATCGAGGGCGTCCTTTTATGCAAACAGCACGGAATAGGGACATACCTCGGCGGCAGCTGCAACGAGACAGACCTCTCCGCCCGCACTGCTGTAAATGTAGCGATGGCTACCCAGGCAGATCAAATCCTCGCCAGGCCCGGCATGGGCGTAGATGAAGCCGTCTGCATCACCGCAAATGAATTCGCCAGGCTCAGGACATTGCTGAAAAGATAAATCAGAATAGAAACAAAATCATCGCTTGCATATTATCAAATGCGACAAAAGAGATACATCCCAGTGGGTATCGGCTTGAAGTGGATAATATGGACTGCTGTCCTATCAAGCCCGATTGCCTTTATCGCCTGGTGGTTTTCCGATTACCTGACCATTCGGAATGTTTGGGCTGGGGTCTTTTATATCCCGGCAGTAGTGCTGGGAGTTTGTGGATTAATCCTTTGGTACAAGTCCATCACTACACTAAAACGCTGTTTGAAAGAAGGCAAACTCTGCACCTCCGGAGCATATGGCTGGTGCAGGCATCCTTTATACGCCGCCTGGACATTCTTCTTCATCCCTGCAGGGCTTTTACTGTTCCGAAGCCCAATATTGCTACTTTGTTCGGCGATTATGTATATTGTTCTTCGTCGGCTTATCCCGCTCGAGGAACAAGCGCTTCAGGAACAATTCGGGCAGAAATATCTCGAATATAAAAACAGGGTAAACATGTTATTCCCTTTCCCCTGCCGGGCTGATAACCATCCATCGCAAGAAAATACCCATCAGTGCCTTTGAACTTGTAAGATAGCCCCGGATTGGTTATCCTCGATGCTGTCATGGCGGTTGGGAAGGA
>JAGHBS010000221.1 GCA_021160865.1 Planctomycetota bacterium
CCACACAATAAATAGTCAGCAAAATAGAAACCTGCTCACCAATAGGAAAATTGAGAAGGCAGGGCATATAGTCCATCGCTTTGATAAAAGGCATCGATGTATGTGGCAATTGCTGCGGTTATATCATCTCATCTTTATGAGCAGCCCAAACCGATTAAAAGTTAATGGATAGATGACCTTGACAACTCAATACATTTTATACATTGTCGGATAAAGTAATCTTATAGGAGATAACCATGAAGACGGCAAAACTTGTCTCAATTTATCTGGTATTAATCCTGGGGATTTCTCAAACAGGGTGTAATAACAAGCCTGAAAAGGTCAACACCACTTCTGGTGCGTTTCAGGAAGTTGCCTCTCCGGTTGAACTTATTGCTCGAGCATATCCGTGGATTCCCGACGTTCCTGTACCAATCGGGTTTGACCTTGACGAATCTCGGAGTCGTGATTTCATGGCAGCCGGTGCTCGATATGTAGATCATCTCTACAAAGGCCGAGCCGATAAATGGGCAGTAGCAAGGTTCTATAAAAGGCAGATGCCCATTCATCGTTGGACCTTCGTAACGGACATCTTCGCACAAGGCGATATCAGACTCGACTTTGAAAAGGAAACCGAACGATGCCAGGTCGTTATCTCCAAGGGCAGCTGGTGGCACCCCACGTACATCAAGGTCCAGCTATGGACCACGGGCAGAATAATCCAGCCATCGGCAAAATCCTCAAAGGGTAAGTAAATGAAAAAGGAAAGACGACACGAATTGAGCGAAAATGTACTTGCTCACGAATTGGCACAGGCAAAGACCTTCCTGCAACGTTATGGCAACTGGATCATCGGTGCATTATCAGTATTGATTATTGTCGGGCTAATAGCATGGTACCATCATAAAAAAGTCAATGAGGAACTTGCTAACGAAACATACCTCTATCAAGCGCTGATTAGCTCCCTCAACAAGATGCAATCGTCCCAAAACTCCAAAGATGTCGAACAATGCATCTCTGAATTGGAAGAACTTGCCCAAAGCGCCAAAAGTCCTATCATCTCCGCCTTAGCTGCCATTAATGTAGCCGACCTGATGGCAGGACGATATACTTACGCACTAACACAAGGTCAGGCAGAAAAGGCTGAAAAATACCGAAAGAAGGCAGAAAAACTCTACCAATTTGTTCTAAATAAGCACTCTGACCGCAAAATATTCGTTGCAAAAGCCCATTATGGATTGGGAACACTGGCAGAAAACCAAGGCAAATGGGAAACAGCTATATCTGAATACCAGAAGGTCAGAAGATCACTCATTTCAGCATATCCAGTGGTTTCACAGGCAATTTTTAGGATAAACAGGATTAAACAATGGACCAAGCCCGGCAGCAAGCCAATCAGGTTTGCTACCACTATCCCTGCAACCCAACCAGCAACAAACTCATCCGCCGCCACACAGCCTACCACCTCGCACAATTGAATCGCCCATTTACACAAGTACACGAGAGGCATTGCTTACAGATGTAAAGAATTTACTTTTCTTCACTTGAAAGATTTTGAAAAGCATATATAATAGATTTGTTTTGTAGGCATTATGAAAAGTTAGCTTACGACAAGGAGAGGTAAGAAACCATGGCAGACTTACAAGCAATCGCAGATGCACTGATAAAGGGTGATCGCAACACGGTCGTGGAATTGACCAAAAAGGCATTGGAGGAAGGCGTCAAACCTGAGGAGATTCTTCAAAAAGGGCTTCTCAGCGGAATGGCTGTGATTGGGGAACGCTTTAAGAAAAATGAAGTTTACGTTCCCGAGGTCCTCATTGCTGCAAGGGCGATGCATGGCGGGCTTGATGTGCTCGAACCGCATCTCAAGGGCAGTGATGTCAAACCTATAGGAAAGGTCGTCCTTGGCACGGTAAAGGGCGATTTACATGATATAGGTAAAAACCTTGTCCGAATGATGCTTCAAGGAGGCGGGCTTGAAGTTATCGATATCGGTGTTGATGCACCCGCAGAAAAATTTGTGAACACAGCTAAGGATACCGGAGCAAACGTCGTGGCGATGAGCGCACTACTGACCACTACGATGACACAGATGCCCGAAGTCATCAAAGCCGTCAAGCAAGCAGGACTGAATGTCAAGACCATCGTCGGTGGCGCACCCGTGACGCAAACCTTTGCTGACGAAATCGGAGCCGATGGCTACGCCCCTGATGCAGCAAGCGCTGTCGACAAGGTAAAAGAACTCATCGGCACCTCATAGGGAAAATTTTCGGACAACGGCAGCATTAATTCAGCGTCGATAATCAGACTAAGCAGGCGTTAAAATTGCCGTCGAAATATAACCCTTCACGGTCGCTTACCCGTGCAAAAGATTGCCTCACTGTTGGAAAGTCCACGTTAATCAATTGACGTGTACTTTTTGACTATTCACCAGGCGGGTTATCTATAATCTAATTATCTACTTATCTACGAGGAAATATGGCTGTGGAAAAGCATCGCCCGAAAAAACAAAAGAGTAAGCCCGAAAAGGGAATTCAGGAAATCGAAATACCCGAAGAAGCAGACGAAGACGGCCTCTGTCATCTTCGCATCGATATCCGAAGGGCACTTCCTGGAAGACGGCTCGATAAGTATCTGGCAGGTCGATTGGGGCGATTTTCTCGTACCGCTCTTCAACAATATATCCGGGAAGGCGCGGTAACCGTAAACGGCAAAGTTGTAAAACCATCCTACACGATACAAACCGGCGATGTTATCGAAATGCTCTTACCCGAACCCGAAGAGCAAATCATCGAACCCGAACCAATCCCCTTAGAAATCATCTATGAAGACGATGATATTATCGTCATCAACAAGCAGGCTGGTTTGATA
Organism: Planctomycetota bacterium; assembly: GCA_021160865.1. Taxonomy (GTDB): domain Bacteria; phylum Planctomycetota; class Phycisphaerae; order SM23-33; family SM23-33; genus JAGHBS01. The sequence continues at coordinate 2,854 of JAGHBS010000221.1, forward strand.
GTCCATCCTGCCAAGGGCAATCCCTCCGGCACGCTTCTCAACGCCCTTGCTTATCATTTGCAGTCCAGCAAAGCGAGCAATGAGCACGCTATCGATCTGGATGATTTGCCTGATCGGGGAGATAGGTATCGGGCAGGCATTGTTCATCGACTTGATAAGGATACAACTGGCGTGATGGTTCTTGCCAAATCGGAATTAGCCCTGTGGCGGCTTGGTAGGCAATTTGAACACCGCAGGGTTCACAAGACTTACCGGGCAATTGTCCATGGTTTGGTTGAACTTGATGAAGACGTAATAGATGCCCCCATCGGTGCTCATCCCCACATCCGCGAAAGATATGCCGTTCGATATTCTACGGAGAAAGACATCAGCCTGTCTCCCAGTGGTAAACAGATAAGTAAGCCTGCGATAACGCGCTACCGTGTTCTTGAGCGTCTCAGCCACACCGGCTGCATTGCCGGCGGATTTACCTTCATTGAACTTTATCCCAAGACCGGAAGAACTCACCAACTCCGCGTGCACATGAGTTTTATCGGACATCCAATCGTCGGCGACCGTACCTATGGCGGTGGACCTATCTACCAAAGTCAACTCGACGGTGTGAATGACCAGGCTTATGGGCCAATAATCACACGACAAGCCCTACATGCTGCTGTTATCGAGTTCCAGCACCCCCGAACGCTAAAGATGGTGCGTTTCGAAGCCCCGCTTCCTGAAGATTTCCGATCAGCCTTGAAAGCACTCAACAGCAAAATAGTCGATAACCTTTGACAGATCGCCCTTAGATAAGTAAAATTTTTATACTAACCTGAATGTAAAAGCAGGCTGAATCTAAAAACTATATGTGGAAATATCATCTAAAGAACATTAGCCTAACTATTGGTATAATATATTCATCAGGGCGATTAGCTCAGTTGGTTAGAGCGTGCGGATCACACCCGCAAGGTCACAGGTTCGAGTCCTGTATCGCCCATCCTCTCATCTTGCAAGGAGCTGCAATAATTCACAAAGTGATATAATTCATGCGGTTTTCTACTTGCCAATTACGAATTACTAACTTCACTTTTTAAGCATTTCCTGAAACCGTCGGGCGGTCTCAACGGCACCAGGGGCGAAATCCTCCGGGTTGAGGGCGTTCAGGAAGTGATCCATCGGCTTGGTATCCCAATCCTTTGCCCTGACTCCATGGG
>JAGHBS010000261.1 GCA_021160865.1 Planctomycetota bacterium
CCTCAACCCTCTCTGCCTCGATTATGTACATCCGAAGGGCATCATTATAATGGGATGATCCGATGATTCTCACCTGCGCACCGATATATTTGGATAAATCCACGGCACCTGTAGTGCATTGAACATAAGAGACGATTAAATGTGTATGCGGGTCTCGTAAAAGATATCGCTTCGGACCGACCGTCCCTCCAGGGAATAGTTCACTTGCCAACAGAATACCTTCAGCAATATAGGTACGAACAGGACGCGTTGTCGGCATTGCTAACTTCAGCCGTTCACGCATGGCATCAAGTTCAGCCTGTTTTAGGTCAACATCCTGAACTATCCTGTTGACTTCGCGCAAATCCTTCAGCAACTCCATCTGTTCATTCAGAAATCGTATCCTCGCTTCGATATACGGCGCAAGGGGACTATCGGCAGAGATTCTAATCGCACGATACTTTGCTATAAGCGCCGATAGGTTCCACGATTCACGGGGTTTTTTCATCTCTGCCTGTAATGCCTTTTCAGCAGCCTCAAAATCAGCAAGGGCTTTTCTCAATGCCTCAGGCTGGGTTGTTGTAATTATTATTGCCTTTGCAGTAGTTGGCTGAGACGTGGTGGCTGGTGCGGTAATCGTTTTAGGGCTTGGCTGAGTTGTGGGGCTAACGGGTCTGACATACCGCGATGAAATCCACAGATATACTCCCTCAGGCGGGAGAATCTTGTAATAATCACCCTTGCTGCCGATTATGGTGACCTTATCGCCGATATTGAGTTTTGTCTGAATGCAATCAATACGTGAAGCATAGAGCGGTAGGTCGCTACCTGCCCGTACAAGTACATTCGTACCCGTGACCGTGCCGGTATTACCCTGGGCATGGACGTATTTTTTCGAGATCAGACTGAAACTTCCCGCAGGCGGTAAAATTTTGAACCAGCCGGGAACTTCTCCAACGACTCTTACCTTAGCAGGACGAGATAATTTCATACAGGGGTAATAATTAATCCCTGGCCCGCTTCGGACGTAAACATTCGTGCCTGTAACCTCACCTGTAAATGGTGGCTTTCTCTTCTCTTCACCATATGCAGATGAGATGATACTTACCAATACCGTTATTATTACAATTGTGCGCTTATCAAGCATGATTTGCTCCTTCTGCCGTTATGGGAATCTTACCAAACCGTACCACGCTGCAATGACTATTGTCAATATCAACAAACTCTCTTTCAAGAAGATATAATCAAAGGTTGTCTTACCTTCAATTGAGATAGATAATAATGCCTTATACCCAATTTAGGCAAAATAGCTATGAATAAGCAAGATAAACATCACGATGCGGAACGGAAATTGAACATTCACGCACCCTGGCGGATTGAGTATATCAACATGCTCTCCAAGGAAGAGCAAGGCTGCTTCTTGTGCAGAATTCGCGATGAAAAGGATAACGACGCTGAAAATCTGCTATTATGGCGAGCAAAGCATTCAATGGTGGTGATGAATCGTTTTCCATACTCAGCTGGGCATCTCTTAATCGCCCCTTACGAACATATTGGTCAATTGGAACAATTATCCTCTGACGCAATGCTTGAGATGATGCGTCTTGCCTGTGATGCCCAGAAATTACTAACCACCTCTATCAAGGCTGAAGGATTTAACATCGGGATGAATATCGGACATTGCGCCGGTGCTGGCTTAGAAGGACATATTCACCTTCACGTCGTCCCTCGCTGGGGGGGTGATACGAACTTTATGGCTGTTCTGGCTGACGTGCGGATAATTTCGCAATCTCTGACCGATCTTTACCGTCAATTGCAACAAACGTCAAGCGAATTGAACTTACCACAGGTCAATTTTGGGAGATGATGCCTTCTCCGTCAGAATATATCGCTAACCTGGAGGGTATCTTAGCACCTTATGCCTTGAAGAGTGCCGATAGCGGCGGACGAGCGCATCCAGAGAAAGAACATCCGTATCGAAGTTGCTATCAGCGTGATCGCGATCGTATCATACATTGTTCTGCCTTCCGTCGGCTTGATTACAAGACACAGGTCTTCGTGCCACACGAGCAGGACCATTACCGCACGAGGATGACCCACACGCTCGAGGTCGCCCAGATTGGCAGAACGATAGCCCGGGCATTGAAACTAAATGAAGATGTCGTCGAAGCCGTTGCCTTGGCACACGATCTTGGCCATGCCCCGTTCGGCCACGCTGGCGAAGAGGTATTAAATGAATTAATGGCAGATGCAGGCGGATTTGAACATAATCGTCAAAGCCTACGGGTGGTAGATTATCTTGAACACCCTTACCCGGACTTTCAGGGGCTTAATCTAACTAATATCGTCCGTCTATGCATTATAAAGCATGAAACGCGATACGATTCAGGGAAGATAGATGATGAGATTGAGGGGCTTGAGCAATTTCGTCATCTCCCTTCGCCCCCAGCGGAAGGGCAAATCGTCAACCTTGCTGATGAAATCGCCTATAGTTCCGCCGATTTATTCGACGCCTTATCCGCTCAGTGGATTACCATCGAGCAATTAAAAGGAATCGAATTATGGCAGCGGGCGTGGCAACATGCTCAATATGATGCACCTAAGGCAAGCGAAATCCACAAGCGAATAGCAGCCTGCCGAAATGTCTTGAGTATCTTAACCGACGATGTAATTACTGAAACTGTAAAGCGAATTGAATTGCTTAATCCCACCTCCCCTATTGACATCCAAAACGCCAACCAACGCATTGTCTCCCTTAGTGATACAACAGCCCGGCAACTTGACCAACTGCAACAATTCTTGCTGGAAAACGTTTACCTGCACCCCCAAGCCCTTCTTCGTGATAGGCAAGCCCACGAGATTATTCGAGAACTCTTTCAAACTTATCTACGCAAGCCATCCTTGCTGCCGGAGAGGTATTTCAGACGAATTGACAGCGATGGACTTAAGCGGGTGATATGCGACTACATCGCTGGTATGACCGACCGATTCTGCCGAAAAACCCTTAGCGATATTAGAAACAAGTAAAGAGATGGAGGAAAATACTGTCGGAAAATTGTGGGGCTAACCACCGGAAAGCTAAGACGGTCGAATTGCTCAACCTGCCCATCGAAAAGCATCCTGCCGATACCGAAAATGGGAAGATACAACATCTTTCTGCATCGTAGCAAGGATGCTTATCCTCAATATACTTCGGGATACTGATACTCATATAAACTGCCGTTTCAGGATACGGATACTTGAATAAATCGCCGTCGCAGCGGAGATAAGTTGCCTTATTACCCAATTGAAACATTCGGCTTGTAAGCCTTGCAACGCCTACTTATAACGGAATGGTCGTCCCTGACTTGTGTTTATCGCAAGAATAACCTCATTTTTATAAGTCACGATTGCAAGAGATGGTATGAAAAGACGAGGCGACCCAGTGGGGTCGCCTCGTCAGAAAAATCCAAGGCAGATTCATCCAATTCATTCGGACTTTTCCTGATCAGGTTTTTCCTCTTCCTTGGAAGATTCTTCCTCCTGAGGCTGATCAGGCTGTCCTTCTGAAGTTTCAGGCTTTGCTTCTTCTGTAGGAGGTTGGGGTTCTTGTTGTGGCTTCTCTTCAGGGGCAGATGTAGTTTCTTCCTCAAGGGGTTCTTCCTCGATATAAACATCATCGAGGTCAGTAGCATCAACCTTGCGTCTAAGTAGATAATAAATGTTAGTGGCAGCTGAGAAGAACAGACACACACCGAAGGCTACCACGAAGGCAGCTACGAGATACACCCACACAGAAAGGACTACCGAGGCTGCTGCTTCGGAGGCGTTTCGAGTGGCTTGAAGTTGCATCGGACCGTGAAAGGAATTGAATGTCGGGGTAGCCCACATTACATCGAGTTTACCGGCACCGGGGGCATATTCTGGCCGAGCCGATAACTTCATTGCCCAACCTGTCCAGAAATGCGTCGCCCGCAACCCGATAAAGGCAAAAAGCCTGACAAACAAATAACAAATCGTCCCGTAGATAGCAGCCACTATCCAGTACAAGCCATATCGGAACGGCCGAGCATAAATATAACTGAAGGATCGGCTGATAGCATCGAACGAATCAGAACCTTCCACCGCGATAGTCGGCCACATCAGCGGTGAACCTGCAGATAACCCCACTACCAAGAATGCAATCACTGCACCAATAATTAATGCTAAGAAGAACAGTATCGCTACGAACCATTCGCCGAACCCGGGAATCGCCCCGAGTAATCCACCACCTGAAAGGAAAACAATGCCGAAAAATACAATCGCTACCAGCGGCAGCAATGGTGCTGTAAAGAAACTCACAAACTTGGAAAGTGAGAATTTTAGCGCCGTCGCCATTGATATTTTTTCACCACGGGCGGCATGAATAGCAGCCATTCGGCAAATCGCACCACCGAAAATAGACCATATCGCCAGTGCTACTACCAGGAAAATAGCAGAGTATATCGGATATATCGAGACCATCCACCATAGTCCCCATCCAGCCAGTACTATCCAGCTCAACAGGCCATAGCCTTCTGGCACATTGGTAGAAGCACTGAAGGGCGGGCGATTAGGTAAAGAGGGGCTACGAAGAGGCGATGGCGTCGTTGTGCCTCGCTGATCAAGCAGGTTGGAAATTCTTCCTACAAAATTACCTCGCCTAATAGCACCGAGCATATTACGGAAACAGGTCTTCTCCCAATCGAGAAAACCCTCAAATACCCCCGCACCGGAAAGTTCCTTCAAGCTGTTTAGCCCGGCAAGATACGTTTGAAGCGCACGTCTCTTTGCCTCAATCCTGCTCTTGTTTAACTGTTTGAGTTGCTTGCGCCTCTCCTTTTTGCTCTGCAAATTAATAACGGCCTTCTTTTGCGCTTTCCAATTCTTCTCAATCTCTTCCAACGTATCCTCATATGATTTCTTCAGTCCTTTTCGTGCTTTCTTGAGGGCTTTTTTGAAATCCTTCTTAGCCAGAGATACTGCTTCCTCATCGGAGATACCCGGTAAAGTCTTAAGTATCGATGTCAACCTATCTACACGGGTGTCTTCCAGCCATTTCTCCTTCTGCTCAAGAAAGGCAGCTCGGCTTGGGGCAGTCCAATAACTCCAACTCTCGTTTTTGACAACGACTGATGAATCACTAATCCCCCTGGCAATGGGGTCCATAACAAACCGACCTATCACGAAGGTCAAAACGATACCCGCCAATGCCAGCAATATCTTACCTGAATGGATCGCCATCTTGAACGATTTGAAGATGTGTGTGAACGAGAAAACCTCGTTCCAGCTAACACCCCTGACAACATTCTGCTCATCAGCCATATCTCATCCCTTTCAAAATACTGCCTATCCCAATAATAAAATGCCCTATCCTATCTGCAAGAATTATAACCCGTAGGAATTATAACAATGATAAGAAAGTTATCAATTCCTTCAATAAATTTCCAAACTATACTTACTTGTGCCAATTCGATAACCTAATCGTTAATCAATTGAACCCATTATTTTCATTCTCCAAGTCGTCCTGTTGGCAGATATTTTTATAGACGCACTGCCAAATCGATATACTGTCAAAATCGCCTATATCCTACCGATAGAGAGGCAGATTCTGACACATTCTGACAGGAGATTATACTAAAGTGTAAAGCAAGCCCTGTATAACTATTTATATTTGCGTTAGTTATTGCACAAGGCACATAAGTTGCTTAGTATCATTCCACAGGGAGTATTATGACTCTCAATCCTGACGGGTAAACAGAAGCAATTATATCGGGAACAAAAATAATTGTGCTTCGATATTACTAAAGATTTATGGTATGTATTCTAATCTGATTCGATGACAAAGATATAAAAGGCAAAGACATCAGGAAGATATATGAGGAGAAAATCTTATGGCAGCGAAACAAATTACCCTTCAAGAAGATGCACGGTCGGCACTATTGGCAGGAGTAAACAAGGTAACCGATGCGGTTAAAAGTACGCTTGGCCCTCGAGGGCGAGATGCAATACTGGAAAAGGGATGGGGACCTCCCAACGTCACTAAGGACGGTGTGACCGTCGCTGAAGAAATTGAATTGACCGATAAGGTCGAAAACATGGGGGCAAAACTCCTCAAGGAGGCAGCCTCGAAGACCTCTGACGTTGCCGGCGACGGTACCACCACTGCCACCATCCTTGCACAGGCAATCTTTGCAGAGGGGCTCAAAAATGTCGCTGCCGGTGCCGATGCAATGGCGCTGGTAAGGGGCATCAGGAAGGCTGCTAAAAAAGTCATCGAGGAACTGGAAAAGCAAGCAAAGCCCGTGGACATCTCCCGTAAGGAAGACATTATCAACATCGCTGCAATATCTGCCAACAATGATCGCTCCATAGGCAAGGTAATGGCTGATGCCTTTGAACGTGTCGGCAAGGACGGCGTGATAACCGTCGAAGAAGGAAAGAGCATTGAAACGACCGTTGATGTCGTCGAGGGTATGCAGTTCGATCGGGGCTACCTCAGTCCGCACTTTGTAACCAATACCGAATCAATGACGTGCGAGTTGGAAAAGCCTCTCATCCTCATCCACGAGGATAAGATTTCAAATGTCGCTAAACTCATCCCGCTGCTCGAGAAGGTCTCGCAGGCAAAGAAACCCTTGTTGATTATTGCCGAAGATGTTGAAGGCGAAGCCCTTGCGACGCTGGTGGTCAACAAACTTCGCGGCATCTTGCAGTGCTGTGCGGTAAAGGCACCAGGCTATGGTGAGCGAAGAAAGGCGATGCTCACCGATATAGGTATTCTCACCGGTGGGAAGGTCTTTACCAAAGACCTCGGGATAGATTTGGAAACCATCTCCCTCGATGACCTCGGTATGGCCAAGAAGGTCACCGTCGACAATGAAAACACCACCATTATCGAAGGTGCCGGCAAGACTGAAGATATCCAGGGCAGAATAAGGCAAATCAAGGAAGAAATCGAAACCACCACCAGCGATTATGATCGTGAGAAACTCCAAGAACGTCTTGCCAAGTTAGCCGGTGGCGTCGCCCAGATTAACGTCGGTGCCGCTACCGAAACGGAGATGAAAGAGAAAAAGGCGCGAATCGAAGATGCCCTTCACGCTACAAGAGCAGCCTTAGAGGAAGGTATCCTGCCGGGTGGCGGAGTGGCGCTGGTTCGCGCAAAACAAGCATTGGACGGTCTTGGACTCACCGGCGATGAAGCCACCGGTGCCAATATCGTTGCAAAGGCAATCGAAGAACCCCTCAGGCAAATAGCAGCCAATGCAGGGATGGAACCTTCAGTGGTGTTGAAGAAGGTCGAAGAAGGCAACGGAGACTTCGGCTTCAATGCCGATACTCTGAAATTTGAAAATCTCCTTGCTGCTGGCGTAATAGACCCAGCCAAGGTTGTCAAATCTGCCCTAAACAATGCCGTATCGGTAGCCACACTGCTTCTTACCTGCGATTGCGTCATCACCGAAAAACCCAAGGAAGAAGAACAAACCCCACCACCAGGCGGCGGAATGGATGAGATGATGTAATCGCAGGAGCGTATAGATAAGAATCGGTCCCGGAAGTACATCGGTTGTAAATAGATAAATCAAGGTAAATATTCAGGAGAAGGAAAAATGGCAGTGAAACCATTAGATGATAGGGTATTGGTAAAGCAATCTAAAGCCGAGGAAAAGACCTCGGGTGGGATAGTCTTACCTGACACAGCCAGGGAGAAACCCCAGCGGGGTACAGTCGTGGCTGTCGGACCTGGAAAATTACTCGAAAACGGTCAACGTGGAAAAATGTCGCTCAAAAAGGGCGACGAAGTATACTACGGCAAATATGCCGGTACTGAAATCAAGATTGACGGTGAAGAACATGTCATCTTGAGAGAATCAGACGTCCTTGCAATTATTGAATAGAAAATCCCTGCAAACACAAAGAAGAGACCGAAGAAAGGCAGGGATAATTGTCGGATATGGTTCTTTTTGAAAAGAGGCATTTGTCCCTTGTGATCTACGTAGTAGATAAGTAAATAAAAAGAGGAGTGAAACGATGGCAACGAAGCAGATGCTTTATGACGCAGATGCCCGACAGGCATTACTTGATGGGGCAGAAAAACTCGCTAATTCAGTGAAAGTAACACTTGGTCCGACCGGTAGGAACGTGCTACTGCAGAAATCCTACGGCGGGCCCAAGGTCACCAAAGATGGCGTAACCGTCAGCAAGGAGATTGACCTGCCCAATCCCTTTGCTGATATGGGAGCCAAGTTAGTAAATCAGGTGGCGTCCAAAACCACCGATGACGCTGGCGACGGTACTACTACTGCCGTGGTACTGGCTGAAGCCATGATGCGAGAAGGTTTTAAAAGCGTCGCTGCCGGTGCAAATCCATTGGCAGTCAAACGAGGGATCGACCTTGCCGTCTCTGCCGTGGTCAAGGACATTGCCGCCCAGGCAAAACCTGTAAAAGGAAGCGATGACCTGCGCAAGGTTGCCACGGTGTCAGCCAATTGGGATGAACGAATTGGCGAACTCGTCGCTCAGGCTATCGAAAAGGTCGGTCCCGAAGGCGTAATAACCGTCGAAGAGGGAAAAAGCACCGAGACAGAACTGGAAATCGTCGAAGGAATGCAATTCGATAAGGGGTATATATCAGCCTACTTTATTACCAACCCCAACACGCTCGAATGCGTACTGGAAGATGCCTTGATACTCATTCACGAGAAAAAGATTTCCTCCGTGCGTGACCTTATCCCGCTGCTTGAGAAGATTGCCCAGGTTGGTAAACCCTTATTGATTATTGCCGAAGACGTCGAAGGTGAAGCGCTGGCAGCCCTTGTAATCAACCGCTTGCGAGGCGTGCTGAAGGTCTGCGCGGTCAAGGCACCTGCCTTCGGCGATAGAAGAAAGGCAATCCTTGGCGACATCGCTGTTCTTACCGGCGGACAGGTCATCAGCGAAGACCTCGGTGTCAAGCTGGAAAACGTCGAGTTGAGCATGCTTGGTTCAGCCCGCAGGATAGTTGTCACCAAAGACGATACCACCATTGTCGAAGGAGCAGGTAAGAAGAAGGATATCGAAGAGCGTATTCAAACTATCCGCACACAAATTGAGAAAACCACCAGCGATTATGATCGTGAAAAACTTCAGGAGCGTCTGGCGAAGTTGACAGGCGGGGTAGCCGTCATCCGCGCCGGCGCTGCCACTGAAACTGAGATGAAGGAACGCAAGGACCTTATCGAAGATGCCGTCCACGCCACACGGGCTGCCTCGGAAGAAGGAATTGTTCCTGGCGGAGGAGTTGTCTATCTCCACGCCATCGAAGCAGCAAAGAAGGTCAGAGATAAGGCAGTCGGTGATGAAAAAATTGGCGTGGATATTGTAGTAAAAGCGCTTCAAGCCCCGACGATGCAGATTGCCAATAACTCCGGGGCTGAAGGTCCGGTTGTCGTTCAAGAGATACTCGAGAAGTCCAACAACATCGGCTACGATGCTGCCACCGGGCAATACGTCGATATGATAAAGGCAGGTATTATAGACCCTGCCAAGGTGAGCAGGATAGCGCTGCAGAATGCTGCCTCGATTGCATCGTTGCTGCTCACCACAAATGTCATGGTAGCAGAATATGATGAGAAGAAGATAAAAGACGGCCAGGCAGAGAAAGTCCCCTCTGCCGTCATATAACAAAAAATTAATCCGATAAAATTTTCATTACCATCTGGGCGGGTAAAAGTAGAAGTATCTTTGCCCGCCCTGCTTGCTGATGAAATACCACGTGTCATCATAGATCATAGAATATCAGTAAATATTGGCTATGATATGCATAGGAGAAACAACTATGACGTAAGTACATAAGTATATACTAATCTGCCGATTGATTTCTTATGTGAGTCGTTTTGAAACTGATTAACCATGCCTTCCAAACGAGATTATTACGAGATACTTGAAGTTCCCCGCGATGCTGGGCCCGAGGAGATAAAGCGCGCTTATCGTCGAAAGGCGCTAAAATATCACCCGGACAATTACAAAGGCGACAAGGCTGAAGCCGAGGCAAAGTTCAAAGAATTAGCCGAAGCATACGAAGTACTC
>JAGHBS010000009.1 GCA_021160865.1 Planctomycetota bacterium
ACCAACTCGGTATTGATACGGAATACCGGCGGCTGACCCACTACGACGTGAATGTCCGAAGCGCCCCGATTGAGCCCTTCTATAAGCAATTCCTGAAGTTCCATCTAACAAAACCCTCCCAACAGCTCACGTCTCAGTCACTCGTGCAATTTCTTCAACAGTGGTTAGACCTGCTTGGACCTTCTGCAAACCATCCCACACAAGCGTTCTCATCCCTCGTTCTATGCACATTCGACGAAACTCAGCCAACGATACATCAGGACGGATTAACTCCCGTATTTCATCATCTATAACAAGCATTTCATATATCCCAAGTCGCCCGGAATATCCTGTATGTCTGCATTTTTCGCATCCTGCTCCGTGAAACATCTGAGAGATATTCGCTTGATGCTTCTCAAGATAACTTGCTTCGGCGGAAGTTATTTTGGTCTTTCTCGTCTTGCAGTTTTCGCAGATTCGCCTTACAAGCCGCTGGGCAAGAACCGCATTCAAGCTAGCGCTTATTAGATATGGCTCGATGCCTATATCCATAAGCCGCATCACCGATGAAGGGGCATCGTTGGTATGTAGTGTAGAAAGAACCAGATGGCCTGTAAGAGAGGCTTGAACGGCAATTCGGGCGGTTTCTTCGTCACGGATTTCGCCTATCATGATTACGTCAGGGTCTTGACGCAACAAACTCCTCAAGGCAACGGCAAAAGTCAAGCCGATATTCTCACGAACGTTCACCTGATTGGCAAAATCGAGTTGGTACTCGACCGGGTCCTCAACAGTCGAGATATTGAGCGTCTCACCATCCATCACTTGAAGGGCTGAGTAAAGCGTTGTCGTCTTTCCACTGCCGGTCGGACCTGTTACGAGGATGATTCCATGAGGTTGGGTTATTTGCTGGCGGAACGCTTCGAGTGTATCATCCCACATTCCAAGATTTTCCAAACCGCGCAGGATAGAACGATTATCCAGAATACGTATAACGCACTTTTCTCCATGGGTAGTCGGAAGTGTGCTAATGCGCAGATCAATATGACGCCCGTGAACCATTGCCCGAATTCGGCCATCCTGAGGAAGCCTATGCTCAGCAATATCAAGATTAGCCATTATCTTGAGTCTGGAAACGATGGCTGGGTGCATTTGAAGTGGTGGTGCGGGTTGCTCAAAAAGAACCCCATCAATGCGGTATCTAATACGCAGGGTATTTTCGCAGGGCTCGATATGAATATCGGAGGCTTCGCTTTCAACTGCCTTTGTTATCAGGAAGTTCACATATCGGATAACGGGACTTTCACCAGCAATCTTCTCGAGATCCGCCACCTCGTCAGTCTTGGTTTCGACTACTTCTACATCGTCCTCGCCGATTCCCTCGATAATATCATCAACACTTCCTAAAGGCGATTCAGCCAATTCATCAGCAGCAGCGATAATATCGTTAGCCGGGGTGACGACTAGCTGAATCGGCTTGCCAATACGTCTTTTTACCTCATCGATTAGAAAGATGTCAGCAGGATCCGATATGCCTACAACTATTTTGTTTCCATCTCTTCTGATAGGTATAACGCGCCGCCTTTTGATAAAATCTGAATCAAGCAGTTTGAAAATGTCTGGGTCAACATCCTCGGGCTTAATTGGCTGGAAGGGAATGTTGAAGTACGCAGCTACTGCTTCTTGCACGGTGACTTCATCAACAACTTTAGTCTCAATTAAGGCATCGAGAATACCTAATCGGCGATTATTCTTCTGATGCTCCAGAGCAGCCTTGAAATCATCAGTAGTTATTTTTCCGGTTTCCAGTAAAATAGCTACCGGTCCGTGAGGTTGATCATCATTTTCAGGACACCACAGTTCAGTAAAGCCGATTGCTTCATCCGCGTTCGATGATCGTAACTTTGCTCCAACATCGTGGTTCGATCTTGTGTCCTGATTGTGCGGACCTTTATCCATTTAACCCTCCTTTGAATAAGCCTCTTCTTACTCTACGGTCAGAATATACCTTTTGCCCCGGCGAGATAATACCACCTGCCGAGGCGTGATACTCTCGATTGTAAATCCCTCTATCTTTTGTCCAACAGTTAGCAAATTGTTCGAGATAATTGCAGTGGCGCCATTTCGACCAATCAGGACCGACTGAAGATGCAATTTCTTCAAGGCATTGATAACATCTTCTTGTGTTTCTCGCTGATTTAATGAAGAGTTCTTCTTATCAGGCTCTTTACGAACGATAGATATCGTGGGCTTTCTAATAGGTTGAACGAACACGAATGGATTTTTCCTCAATTTTTGCAAAGGTATCTGGCTCTTCAACATCCTTTCCTGGAAGTTATGCAGGATTTCTTTCGTAATTTGACCTGGTCGAGGTGCATTTGAGGAGTTAGAAGCCTGTTGCGATAAGCGCAAGATTGCACTATCAACCTGGGCTTCGACCAACTTTTCTTCAGCCGATACTTTTTGAGGCCCCTTACCCCAGGATAATCCATAAACTACTGCTGCGCCAGTGATGAACAATGCCACCAAAAAGAGGTTCGATCTTAACACCTCCATCCTGTACGGATTAGACCTCTTACCTCCAGTTGATAGGGTCTCAGTGTGTTCATCGGCAGATAAGGGCTGATCTGCATCACCACTCATATCCACCGAGCCAACTTGGTCATATATATTTTCAGGCATCTTTTAATCCTTCCCACCTCGTTCGAAGAAGACCGATACTATGCACTTGGCGTGTACATACCCCTCGCCTTTCTTGGGCATCTTTTTCACATTCATTTGTTGGATTCGCATAATCCTTGGCTGGGTTTCCATAGCCAGAAGAAATCCGTAGAAACCTTCAAACGGTCCTTCGAGTTCAATCGAAATTGGTTGCTCCGCATACGGTCCGGTTGGGTCTGCCAATAGTACTACCTTCTGTGTAGGTTTAAGCGTGCGGATGCTCTTGGTAATCAGATTATTTGCTTCAGCAAGCTTCCAAACCCCTTTTAGAACCTGATCCATTTCCTTTTCGGTAGGCAACTTTGTTCGGAAGAAATTTATTGCTTCTTTGAATGAGTTGATTTCAACCTTGAGGTCGCCTATGGTTGCAGTTGCTTTGTTTAATTCCTGAAGCTTACCTTGCTTTGTCATGAGTCGCTTGACAAACAACTCATTGGGTAATACGTTTGAG
>JAGHBS010000135.1 GCA_021160865.1 Planctomycetota bacterium
ATATGATATTATACTTCAATTTTATCATCGATGTCGAAGACGGAAAAAATCTTGATGGAGATGTATCAGGCTGCCAGAAGGCATTTCGGTCATCAGGGCTGGTGGCCTGGTGATGGTGCGCTGGAAATATGTATCGGTGCGATTCTGACGCAAAATACAAACTGGAAAAATGTCGAAAAGGCAATTGCCAACCTCAAATCAGCAGGCTTGATGAGCATTTCGGCAATTCATTCTACACCGGTAGAGAAACTGGCTGAACTTATCAGGCCGACAGGGTATTTCAATATCAAGGCTAGGCGGTTAAAGAACTTCATCAAGCACGCTTACGAAACGGCAGGTGATGATATAGAAGCGTTTCTGGATAAGCCCCTCTCCGAATTGCGAGCGGAGTTGCTTTCGATAAGTGGCATCGGGCGTGAGACGGCTGATTCGATTATCCTTTACGCTGCTGGTAAGCCGACCTTTGTCGTCGATGCTTATACCTATCGGATTTTGCTCAGACACGGTCTAATCAGCGATGATTATGATTACGAGATGATAAAGGAGTTGCTCGAATCGTCATTGCCTGAGGATGTGGAATTGTTTAATGACTTTCATGCGCAGTTTGTAGCAGTGGGGAAGAATTATTGTCGCCCCAAGCCACAATGCAAGGGCTGTCCGCTGGAATATCTGCCCCACGATATACATGCAGGTGAAGAGTTTTGAACGAATGGATTCATAGAATGCAAGTTGATAGCAGAATCGGGTCATAAGCGGGATAAATTTTTGTTGACAGGCGCATTTGTGCGATTTACGGTAAGCGCCGCCGTCGTTTGAGCCGATACCATTCATGTTGTTGAATGGGAAAGGATAAAGTGGGTCTATTATAAGGAGTTGGTCATGTCTAAGAAGATTTTCGTTGTGATAGTGATTTTAGCAATGGTGTACTCGGTGGGAGTACTATCGGCACAGGTTGTCGGGGTCGCTGGCAGACAAGCAGGGGACGTACTAAAGCAGATACCTGCTGATTGTGTCGGGTTTATCGTCGTCAATAATGTCAAGCAGTTCACAGGGAACATCGATATGTTCATCCAGCAGATAAGTCCGCCCAATCAGCCCTTCATGCAGGGGAGCATCCTCGAGAAGATCCGCCAGGGCGCTCGACTTGGTGAAGGTTTTAATGCCAACGGTGGCTTCGCGGTGGTGCTGCTCGAGCCAAAGAAGTATGGCTGTGATATTGCCGAATTAATGAAAGGCGTTGCAGCAGGGACTTCTGAGAAATCTAAGCCGCTTCCATTGGTCCTAATGATTCCCACCACGGATAAGACGATGGCGAGTATGCTGGCAGCCTATCAGCCGGTCAGAAAGGCAGGGGGATACATCGAAATACCCCGTACAGGAAAGAAACCTATCTATGGTATGGTTGCGGGTAGTTATGCAATTTTGAGTCCTAATCTTCAAGCCGTTCGTGCCGTTGCCCTCGGTGGAAGGTCCGTGACGACGGCGCTTTCAGCTACCGATAGGGTGCTTATCAAGCGTAATGATCTTGCAGCGTGGATTAATTTGAAAAAGGTAAGACCCATTCTTGATTTGGTCATAAAGAATATGGAGGAAGAAGCAAATCAACCACCTCTGGAGGCAATGGCACCGATGCCCTTAGCCCCTATGGCAAACATGAAAAAGATGATGGTCAGGCAGCTTAAAATGCTCTCCGAGACGGTTAAGCAGATGGACGATGTCTCGATGGGGCTGAGGATACGCAAGCAGGGTATATCAATAGATGGACGGGGTACATATCTTCCCGATAGCGAGATCGGCAAGGTGCTGGCTGCTTACAGACCCGTCCGCCGACCATTACTAAATCGGTTGCCGATGATGAAATATGTCGTGGCAGTCGGTTCCAGAAAGGAGGGCTTACAACCTTCCCGCGAGAACCGTGCAAAGATAATTAATGAACTCTTTTCGACTGAGCCTTTCAGTAAATTATCTGCTGACGGTAAGAATAAACTTCGTAAAGCGATGCTTGACTGGGCAGATCAAGTCGAGGAAGTGCAATTCTGCATGGGCGGAATCGCACATACTGGTGCTGGTCAGGTCGGATTGGCTTGCGTGGTGCGCTGCAAATCCCCCCAGAAGACCAAGCAGATATTGGCTGATGCTGTTAGCATCGCTAATGAGTTAATCAGAGTTGCTATTGCAGATGAAGATTTTAAGAAACTGAAGGTTAGATACCTGAAGGGCTTGGAGGTAGTAGCGGGCAAAAGGGTGGATGTAATCGAAATTACTCATCCGGAACTTGCAACGATGGATGAAGCCGATCGTGCAAAATTGCGGGCGATTCTCGGTGATGATAAGATTCGTCTGATGATTGTTGCCGTGGATGATAAGACATTGGTTATGACGCTTGGCGGTTCGAAGAAATTCCTCACCGAAGCGATGAAGAGCGCTAACGGGACGGGGGTGCTTCAGAACTCTCCCGGTATTGCACGAGCATTGGCTAGGCTTCCCAAAAAGCGTGTTTCAGTCCTTCTGCTCAACATTGGGAATCTTTTCGAAGTAGCAGCCGATACTACCAAGGCAGTTGGGGAAGAATTTCCTCCGCTACCGGCTTTACCAGTTCAGGAGCCCTTTGCCGGAGCAGTTTCCATCGAGAAACGCGACATTGTCTTCACGGGAAACATTCCTACCGAAACTGTTAAAGGGCTTGTCAATACGGTGATGGGAATAATGGCGTCGGTCATGATGCCCCCTGGTGGACCACCTCCCGGCCCGGTGCCTCCTTGTGGACCAATACCGCCTGGTCCGCCGCCGGGTGGTTGGGCACCATAAATAACGTTGTTGTAGAGTAAAGAGATATTGGAGGGAAGAAACACTGATGGCTGTGAAGAGTTGCTTCACAGCCATCGGTGTTTTTCAGAAACACTTCACGAAAAACGCTGTGGATATGAAAATCTCACTTGTGAGGTAAAATTTCTTGATTGTCCAATGGGGGATTTGTAAAATCCTGATTTCTTACTTTTATCAGGATTGCCGTTATGGAAGATAAGGAAGCATCTTGTCATTCGTGTCCGCTTAGTGCACTTTGTTCAGCCCAGCCGAGCGGCGCAGAAGACATCCAGGAGGCTACCGGTTGTAAATTGGTTAGCCAGGCGATAGCGTTTTTTCTTCTGCCGATAGCTGCTGCTATTGTGGTAGCGGCAATGGTAAAGGATGAAAATGTGCGAATACTTGCCAGTATCGGTACATTCATTATCGTTTCAGCAGCGGTAGCGGCAGTAAGTTGGTTTCTCCGACGAAAACGAAGGGCAGAATGAGCAATGAGCGTTGCAGAGAAGATATCCGTTCCGGGAAAACGTAATTTTTCAAGGGGGGTGCATCCTGATGATAAAAAATCACTATCTGCTAATGCTCCTATCGAGGTACTACCAACACCTAAGAGCGTGTTGATACCGCTTTCCCAGCACATCGGGGCACCGTGTAAATCTGTCGTCAGTCCACGGACGCAGGTACAAATAGGTGATGTACTCGGTGATTCCGATGCCTTTGTCTCTGCCCCGGTACATGCTTCTATTGCAGGAACAACTGCTGCCCAAACGACGACGACCTTACCCAATGGTGTTCATACCGCTGCCATTCCGATAACCGCTGCTGATGAGCAGGGTCTCACCGGCCAGTCGTTATGGGAGGATATTTACGGTGGAAATTGGCAAATTGATGCTATTGATTCATATAAGCCTGATGAAATTATCAATTTAGTTCGTCGTGCTGGTATTGCAGGGATGGGAGGGGCTACATTTCCGACGCACGTGAAACTCAAGCAGAATCCAGAACGTCCCGTTGATACACTGTTGGTCAATGGTTGTGAATGTGAGCCGTATTTGACCTCGGATTATCGGCTGATGCTTCAGGCTCCTGATGCAATTGTTTCAGGCGCCATCCTCGCTGCCCGTGCTGCTGGGGCAAGGAGAATACTAATCGTTATTGAGGACAACAAGCCCGATGCGATTTCTACGATGCAATCAGCCACTCGAGACACTAACGTAGGTGTTGTTGAGGTTCACACTAAATACCCGATGGGTGGTGAAAGGCAGCTGATATATGCGGTGCTCAAACGAGAAGTTCCTACGGGCGGCTTGCCGCTTGATGTGGGCGTGGTGGTGGTCAACGTTGCCACTGCTGCCGCCATCGCCCGGGCGGTGCTGCGGGGCAAGCCCTTGACCCATCGGATAATTTCCGTCACCGGTGAGGGCGTAAGGTCGCCCAAAAACTTACTGGTACCAATCGGCACCAGTTATGCTGATTTAATCGAATACTGCGGCGGACTTACTGATGATGCCGTCAGGGTAATTTCGGGCGGGCCCATGATGGGCTTTACTGTGGCTGATCTCAATACGCCCGTGACGAAGGGGACTTCCGGCGTGGTGGTATTGACCGATAAGCAGGTTCGTCGAATGGAAGAGACTGCCTGCATTCGCTGCGGGCGATGCGTGGAGAGTTGTCCGCTGGGGCTTATCCCCACGAAGATTGCCCTTGCTGCCAGGGCAAAGGATTGGGTCGTTGCCCGAAGATACTATCTGACCGCTTGCGTTGAGTGCGGTTGTTGTGGATATGTCTGCCCTGCTGGCATTCCGCTTGTCCAGTTGATTCGTGCTGGCAAGGCAGCCATGCCGAAGGAGTAAGTCTGGTTAGTATTTGAGGCAAAGTGAGTCTGTGAGTAAATGAAATCATTGAGAAAATCGGAATAATGGATATACCTATTTGAAAAGATGGCTAATTCAGAGGACAGAAAATCTCAGGAAGAGCAAGGCGGAATATCTGCTCGGCTTGAAGTAGCCAGCAGTCCGCACATATCGGCTGGGAAGACCACACGAGGCGTGATGCTTGATGTGATAATTGCGCTGATACCTGCCACGGCAACGGGAGTTTACGTCTTCGGCTGGCGGGGGGCTATGCAGGTCGGTATCTGCGTAAGTAGTTGTGTGCTGTTTGAATGGCTATACCAGGCTATCCGTCGCAAGCCCCAAACCATTGGGGACTTATCTGCCATCGTTACCGGGTTGATTCTGGCGTTGTCGATTCCATGGACCGCACCGTGGTATGTTGCAGTGGTGGCGTCGGGGGCAGCAATTATCCTCGCAAAGATGATCTTCGGCGGGCTTGGTGCGAATATTTTCAACCCTGCAAT
>JAGHBS010000149.1 GCA_021160865.1 Planctomycetota bacterium
AAGGTTATCCGAGATTTCAAAGAGGTCGCTTACCTTCGCACATATTCCACAGCCGATGCAGCCGACGCTACATACTTCCCGAACAACTCGAGCAGGGTCCGTGTTGGAACAGGCAACTACTACCATACGGTCATTCTTGAACGGTACCATGACGATGATGTTCCGTGGACAGGCCCTCACGCAAGCACCACAACCTACGCATTTGGTATAATCCACTACGGCAAGACCTTCAATTATATGAATGGCATCGAATTGACAGGCATCGACACAATCACCGAACCCCAGGCAACCGAAGGTGCATCCCTGTAAGCCAGCTACCTTGTCGGCAGCCAAACAGGTCTGTTCACCCAAGTACGAAGTCTGCTTTAACCTGTCATCTCGCCTGGCTCCACAAAGCACCACGGGGCGGGTAGGGTAAGATTCCTGCAATTCCAGCCCCATAATCTCGGAAATCTGACGGGCTAAATCAGCACCACCTACGGGACATTTGTCCGGCGGAGCCTGGCCGTGAAAGATGGCTTCTGCGTATTCCTCACAGCCAACGAATCCACACCCGCCACAATTGGCACCAGGCATCGCATCAATTAATTGTTGAAGTTTGGCAGGCACTTCCACGTGCCAGCGAGCATTTGCCCAGCCTAAAAGCACCGCAAAGATACCCGCCAAAATCAGCATCACACAAACTGCAAGAATTATCGTCGGCAGCATCTCTCATACACCCGTTCGTATTCGCTCACCTACTTTTTGCAATTACCGTGCGGCAAAATATCCGAAATTACTAATATCACCATTCAAGCATTTAACTAATTCACAGACATCCAAATCTTGCTTATCCTGCCATACCTTTGAACCCCATGAACGCCAGCGCCATCAAGCCGGCTGTTATCAATGATATGCCCGCCCCTTTCAATGGCTCGGGTATATCGGCGTCTTCCAGTTCCTCTCGAATACCTGCCATGAGGATAATCGCAATGGTAAATCCTATCCCGCCAAAGAAACTATACACCAGGGCGTACAAAAAGTTATCGGTCAATTCTGGGCTTTTAGCAATCATCAAGCAAGCGAATAGGATTGCGCAGTTGGTCGTGATCAACGGCAAGTAAACCCCCAGTGCCTTGTACAATGCAGGTGCAAACTTGCGAATATACATCTCCACGAGTTGGACCATCGCGGCGATGACGAATATGAAGATGATGTACTGAAGGAACAATAAATCGCTTACGATATGCCTCCCTGCCAGGGCGTTGACCGCTCGAACCAGGGCGCATCCAGGAAGCAACGCAAAATGACTTATCAGCCAGGTAACCGTCCCTGCCATCGTTATAACGAACGTCACCCCGCAGCCCATTCCAAAGGCAGTATCAATCCGACGCGATACGCCAAGATATGGACAAATCCCTACAAAATACGTCAATACCAGGTTATTTATGACTGCCGTTGATAAGGCTATGAATAATATGTCCGTCACAATGTGCATCTCAAACACCCTTCTGTATATCAGCTGACGCTAACTCTTGATGATTTTCTCCTCATAGAGAGCAAGTTGACTATTCCCATAAGGACTCCCAGCGTGATAAACGCACCAGCAGGGCCTTGCATAATCGACCAACTCGGCCACCATGATGGCAAGACCTGAATCCCCGGATAAGTATCCGTTACGAAAATATGACCCGTTGCCAGTATCTCTCGCACCACAGCAATGCTAATCAAACCGAGCAGGAAGCCCAGCGATTGTCCTATCGCATCTGCCAACGCTACTCCAACCGGCTGGCGCGACGCACAAACCTCACAGCGGCAAATAATGATGCAGTTGACGATAATCAACGGCACATACGGGCCGAGTTTCTGACTCATCTCGAAGTAGTACGCCTGAAGCACCTTGTCAACGATGGTAACGAATGTTGCAATTGTCATCGTGAAGACCAGTATCCGCAAATGCCCCTTGAGCTGTTTTCGCAAAAGTGATACGACGATGTTAGCCATTATCAATACAAATGCGGTAGCCGCTGCCATGGTAACAGCACCAGCCAGCGTTGCCGTCACCGCCAGCGTCGGACACATCCCTAGCAGCTGCCTGTAAGTCGGATTATCGTCGAGTATGCCGAACTTGAATCTTTTAGCCGCTCCTGGGAGGCTTGACTGCGCCATCGTTATTTGCCCTCCTTGGAAATTGCTTCTAACAATTTATCCCGCACTGCTGCAAGGTTTTCATTTATCGTCGTAGTTACGCCCTTGGAGGAAATGGTCGCTCCGCTGATTGTGTTAATCTCCTGTCGGGCACACCTCTTACCTGGCGGAACTGGAATTAAAGGCTTGGTTGCATCCTGACCCTCAAACTGCTTGTAAAAAAATGGTTTGGTAATCTTGCTGCCGATCCCTGGCGTCTCCAAACTTTTGATAACTCGGTAGCCTTTCAATACCTTCACTTGCTCATCCACGCCGATAAGCAACGTAAGGGTATCATATCCTTTACCTTCAGCCAAAATCCCCCAACCAATTCGATTACCGTTCCTTATGGCAGGATAACAGGGAATCTTCTTGCTTCTACCTTCAATGACGGCTTGGATAATAATCGGATTAGCCGTTTCCGTACCCTCGCCGAACATCTCAGCAAGTTTAGTTGCAATGAGCGACTTGATATTCTTTTCTATCCTCGGTGCGGTAAAACTCGAAACGTACGCCAATGCCACCCCAAAAACGCACGCCAAGACCAGAACCAGCCAAGCCTGTACCAAATACCCTTTTTTCATCGAAAAACCCATCTATTTATATTGTGCTACTTACCTTCACATCCAAACTTGCTAATAGTTTTTACA
>JAGHBS010000103.1 GCA_021160865.1 Planctomycetota bacterium
CAGGGGAACTTATCGGGGAATACACCCTCGAGTTGCGCAATGAAAACGCTCACGGGATTATCCGTGGCTTGAACGCTGGATAAATGATAGTGGTTTAGTCCTCCCGTCGCCCGTCCAGGGCGGAGCGGCGGGAGGGCGACCGACCTGCTTTGCCACCAGTAAAGCCAATGCAAGTAAGGGGCAAGAAAGAACGAGAGGTGAAAAATGACCAATCAATGCACAGATAGGGATTTATTAGCCGTCGAGCCAGGAATTTTTACGGCTGGCGGGTTCAATTCCCAGCGACTCGCCCAAGGTACTGACGGGCAGGTCAGCGGAACGACTTTCACCAGCGCATCGGCCGATTTCATCTCCGCTGGAATTGAACCGGCGATGGTATTGTGCCTTTACACTACGATTCCCACAGAAGCCACCTGCTACGAGATAATCTCGGTAGATTCAGCCACCACGCTGACGATTTCGTTGCTTCGAACTGATACCGAAGCCCCTCCCTTGCCACCGCCACCGGCAAGTGAGTTGAAATACTTCGTCAATACCTTCCGACCTCAGATAGCAGCTGAGCAAGCAGAATTGGAAGAGACACTTCGACGACTCACCGAAGCCGAGCCGATCTCGTCAGCGGACTTCGTCGATTCCCGACAGATGCGAAGCGTCGTCGTCTTTGGAACTCTCGCAAGGATATTCACAGCCCAGGCATCAGGGGCGAGCAGCGACGACGCCAACTGGATAAAGGCAGATTTCTACCGTCGTCAGCACGTTCAGGCATTGGGCCGGCTTCGACTCACCAGCGACATTGACGGTGACGGCAAGGCTGAACACACCAGGGACCTCTCGAACATTAACTTGCGGAGAATATGAAGATGTCGAGTATTTCCGGCGAAATCCTGAATGATATAAGTCAAACTCTCCGGACGAGTGGGCTTTTCAAGTCGGTTTCATTGGGGCTCGACCATACATCGGTTCACCTACCCCGTGCCGAGGTCATCCTGGTTTCGGTTCAAGAAACCCAGCCCGACGATGCAGCCAGTGGGAAGTGGTGCACCTTGGTCTCGACAATCAAAATTCATTTAGAGGCTCAAAATCCTGCTGAAAGTTTCGCAAGGGGCTTGGAACTCGTTGAGTCAGCCCAGCAGGCACTGCTCGTCGATCGCTTCCGGAATCAGCTTTGCCAGGATTTACCCATCGGCAAGGCAACGGAGTTCGGGGCGGTCAAACTCGAACCACCGGTCAAGTCGCCAAACCTTGTTCTCTCGTTCGATGTACGATGCCATTATTTTTCCGACCAGGGTTCCAGTCAACCACCGCAAGGGCAAGGTGTTTACTCCTTCACCATTGAAAGCGCGACGTTCGGTCAGACGGAATTGTCTTCGCCAATCTCCCTCCGAATTACACGCAGGGCAGAACCGCTGGTGAAGTTTGGCGATGACGAGATGTTTTCCCGAAGCGTCCAGCTGGATAAGCGAACCATTCAGGTAGAATTACGCCTACGCAATACCATCATTACTGAAAATCTTTCGCTGGGCCAGGCAGACGTCCTATCAATTCACCTATCAGCCTGTGGAACTAATCAGACCGACAGAAATATCACGATCACCGATGCTGTCCTCATCGGCATGGAGATGGAATATGCCCAGGCGACTAACCCCATTGCGAAACTAACCTTCCTGGCTGAAGCCCAGGAGGGGAATACCGACCCATTCTTTGCAGAGGATGCTGAATCATGAGTTCTTTTGCGAATGAAACATTGTTTTCTTCAGGTCCGCATGCCTTTCGTTTCGGCCCGTGGCAACGCCGGCTTGAAAGGAGGGAATTTGCAGGCGTCAATGGCATGGTGATCCTCGATATGGGGCTGCGTTTCAGGAAAATCATCCAGACCGGACGGCTCCAAGGTGAAACTGTCGAGCAGATAAACGAAATAATCGAGCAGATAAACGACCTCTGCGACGGTAAGGAACACACCCTTGTCGATAACCACGGCAGATCACATGAACACGTCTTATTAGTTCGTTTTGAAACTACCACGCCCATCCGCAGGAGCAGGGGTTTTTACTGTGATTATGAAATTGAGTACCAGCAATTACCATGACAAGTCCAGTGATTACAACCGGTATAGATCAAATCGTTGCTGAGATGCTTCCAGGCGGACAATATTTGATTAGATTCCGCTCAACCAATGCGGGCATGCACCACCAATTGTATGTCAATGGGAATCTATCGGCATGGACAGATTTGCCCGACGAGCGGAGTTTTCTGCTTGCCTCACCGGCAGCACCAGCATCATGCTGCATCGTCGCCGTTGAAGAGCAATATAGGCAGCAGGATTTATCCGATTATCTGCCTGAAGACCTACAGAAACCGTCATGGGTATATCATGCAAGGGTTATTCGTTCGGCACCTATCTGTTCTGATGAAGTTGTAGAAATTCTCGATGATCACGCAACCGGGGGCGACCTTTGGGAGAATCCGCTTATATCAAGGCAACTCTGGCCTGAATGGCAGCCACAATGGGCGTTTGAACAAGACAGGTTCGGTGAGGGAGGTTTCGGCTACGATGGGGCTAATGCTTTAGGGTTCGGCAACGGTGCTTTTGCAGCAGGGATGTTTGGAATAGGTACAGACCTTATAGAACTCCAAGCCACCCTCACCGAGCAGGGCAGACACAAAATTGTTATTCAAAGACGTCGAACGACTACCGGCCAGGCAGTTCAATCCGAGCCAATCTACATCGACGTCGATCTTCCACCTTCCCCGGCGAAGCAAATTATGGCTACTAATTACGACTTACAGAAGAAACAACTCACGCTTCAAATAACACCGTGATTATCAAAGGAGTTAATTATGATAGTACTATATCCGACACAAGAATAGTTAAATCGATTAAAGGGCAGGTAGAGTGCAAAAACACCCCTCAAG
>JAGHBS010000098.1 GCA_021160865.1 Planctomycetota bacterium
ATATCTATCTGACCAAACTTATCGCTTAGTTCTTGTGCATATGCTGCTGCTAAGTCCGCCCGACCAACCTTCTCGTAATATTTCATCAGACGAACGAGCATCTCCCCCTTGCTACGCTGGCTATATGCATATTGCATCGCCTTGAGAAAGTACTTTAGCATCTCTGCGTCATCGCGAGAATTGTTTGCAAGACTCACATAAGTGCGATAAAGCAATTGCTGGGTCTTCGCACGAAGGATGGGGGCATCCTTACCCGACAAAAGTCTCCACGCCTTTAGTAAGTCAGACAGCGCTTGGCGGGGACGACGAGCAATAAAGGCATTGAGCGCACGATGGTAATATAATTCAGGTAATTTATCGGCACTTGCTCTGGATATCCGCTCGGTGAGTTCTTTATGCGCTTCTTCAAACGAAACATATGCCGTAACCCCCGAAGCATCGGCTGATAATAATTTCCCATCAACACAGATGAGGTTTCCCAAGGCACCATCCGGGGAAAGTAGTGGTGGGCGAAGTACGCTAAAATCGAGCAGCGAAACCACTACGATTTCACCTGTCCCTGAAACAATAATCGAATCCGTCGTAATCGCAGGGCGACCATAAAGTCCACTTATCCCTTGACTTGACCAGACTGTTTTGCCCGTGGATGCATCGAGTATGATAATCCCTTCATTCCCAGTCATTACCACCCGTGTCAAATCAACTGCAGCAAGATAATGGAACCCTTCCCTCGGTACCGACCACGCCAATCGACCGTCATCTGCATGCAACGCAATTAGTCGCTCCGAATCCGCTGGAAGTGCAATCACTGTCCCTGCTACTGCTACTATCGGGTTGAACGGGTAATGTTGCCGTAATACTGGCTTGTATTGATACGCCCACAATGCCATACCGGTATAGGCATCGAATGCTGCTATTACTCCACCATTAGTAGCAACGAAAACCCTCCCATTGCTAACAGCAGGAGGGCTACCCGGAGCCTTGACATACCTTCTCCCTTGGGAAAACTCCACGGGCGCCTGGCTAATCATCTTGCTCCAGATTAAATTTCCCGTTTTAGCATCAAGGCAAAGAAGGTAAAATCCTTGTAGATATTCTACGATTGCATAAATCTTACCATCAGCATAGGTAGGTGCTGTGAGGAACGTTCCCAGACGAATTACCTCTGTCGGCCCTGTACCACCTCCCAGTCGCCATACGATTCTTCCTTGCTGCTCGATTGAAAAAGCCGCTAAAACTGAACCTTCCGCACCAATATGGTTTTCACCTACGGCAAAAACCATTCCCTCACCTGCAGTCAACGTCCACAGACCATCGTCGCTGGAGACGCTAACCTCACGCGGGTAAAACCTCCTTTCTCTCGAATATGCAACACGGCTAAAAAGCGGAAACTCTACACTTTGCCATAATTTCTCACCGGTCAACAAATCATGAGCGTATATTCTCTTAGCCCCGCGATACAGAACAACCGAGTCGACCACAATCGGATGTATTAATGGCGGAATGGCGATAAGTCGCTTACCCCTTCCTGCTTTCCTTATTAAGCATAGTCTACCCTCCATATGAGATGGCGAATCCGATGATGCTACTCTCCCGATCCCGATCACGTGTGTTAACTGAGAAAGAGCTTGCCTTATGTTGGGATTTTTCTCCAATGGTACGGGCGGAATCTTCCACGCGGGCACAAGAACGGGCTGACAGGTACCCGAAATTGCGACCGAGTCAGGTGCCCCCGCAACGCAAGGCCAATCCTTTCTACACTTCAGCCCCCCGCCTGAGAGGCAACTTTCAAGCAGCTGTTGAGTATATTCAAAAACATTCCGCTCCTTGCCTGCCAATTTGGCTCGCGCATTGGCAAATCGTTGACGCAACAATTCAAGCGTTTTCTCCGCAGTATCTCTATCTCCCCCAAGATGCGACGCCAGGGCAATCTTTGAAAGCAATACTGCCTCATTCAATTCACCCTTATCTACATGCGAACCACACCTGAGACGCAAAACCTCCCGCCAACAATCAGCTGCCTGGAAAAACTCCCCTTTATCAAACAGAATCGCACCGAGCAAATTTAACGCATCATCACCATAACTGGTATAGAGATATCGCAAGACAATGTGGCGGAGTACTGACTCATCAAACCTCTCAGCAGCAAGATTAAACATCCTCCGGGCAGTGGGATCATAAAGCCTCCTATAAAGCCTCATCGCCTCAGGCGGCAACGTAGCTATCATTTCCCTTGCCTTGCAAGCAATGGAAACATAATGACGACCGTGATTATCGCTTGGCACATAGCATTGTTTTGGACAATTCAATAATGCCTGGAGAATCTCGATTGCTTGAGCGTAATTCTTCTTCGAGATCATCTCCTTGGCCTGCTCGATATACTTGACCACCTGTTCATCAACCTCGACGAGGGGGATCTCTATATCACCAGGCTGGCTACTCTCACGAGCAGATACCCTCGCTTGGAGCGGGACGCCAATTATTCTCACCCGTGCACGCTGCTGAACCGGTCGGACAACCTGACCCAATACCGACGCAGTTAGGCTAATGGCAAGCCATATGCTTACCAACGCAACAGCGAATGTAAACCTCCTGTATCCAAATATCATTGCCGAATCTTCTCTGGACAGAACTAATCGTTCTGCTACCTTCAGCGTGCTCTAACTTAAACCGTATTACACCGAAGCCAATATGCCACTTTTATAC
>JAGHBS010000166.1 GCA_021160865.1 Planctomycetota bacterium
AACTACCTCATTGCAAAGCGGAATCTTATCGTATCCATTCAAGCGGGCTACTTCCTCGATGAGATCTATCTCCCGGGATAGGTCCTGCCTCCATGATGGAATTGTACAGATTATTCTTTCCCCCTCAGTTCTTGCAGAAAGACCTAACCTGCGGAGAATATCAAGTTGTTTATCATCAGCTACATCCACACCGAGAACCTTTCTGCAGCGGGCAGGACGCATTGGTACTTCAATTGGTTTATATGGCGATGCCCATACATCAATCACACCGTCAGCCAGTTCACCACCGGCTAATTGTAATATCAACTTACATGCTCGTAGCGATGCCCTCTCCACCCCAACAGGATCAACCCCTCGTTCAAAACGATAGGATGATTCACTCATCAATGAGAGCATCCTTGCCATCTTGCGAATGGCAACCGGGCTGAACTGGGCACTTTCAATCAGCACGTCCGTGGTTTCATCACTCACTTCGGTATCAATTCCACCCATAATGCCTGCAACAGCAACGGGTCTCTCGGCATCGGCGATAATCACCATATCTTCAGTGAGGGTACATTGCGTCCCATCGATACTGACGATTTGCTCACCGTCTCTTGCCCTGCGGACGATAATTCGCTTACCAGCGAGGCGATTGAAATCAAATGCATGAAGCGGCTGACCGTATTCCATAAGAACATAATTGGTTATATCCACTACGTTATTGATGCTTCGTAGGCCTACGGCTTCGAGGCGTTCAACCATCCATTGAGGTGATGGGGCAATTTTTACCCCTCGAATAACTCTGGCGGTATATCGTGGGCAAAGGTCGGGACACTGAACCTCTACGCTGGTTATCTTGCCCACTGCCTCTGAACCCGTCGGTACATTACTCAAATCAGGCAGCCTTAATTCCAAGCCAAGGGCTGCTGACAATTCCCGTGCAACTCCAATATGCCCGAGGCAATCCGGACGATTGGAAGTAACTTCCAGATCAAAGACAATATCGTTCTCGGTCTGTTCAATCCCCTCACAGCAAAGCCCGATACGCGTAAATACCTCACCAAGCTCCTCAGCACGGTAAGATGAAACATCAACGTAATCAGTCAACCAATTTAATGATATCCTCATAACATCCGCCTTCTATAGGACCGATAAATGCATTATTTCAAAGAAGAATATCGTAGCATAAGAAGCAGACCTGTCAAATGTTTTGATGGTACACGCACATTTAGAGATGCGATTCGACAATATTTCCCTCCTCACCTCGCGCACAATCGCAGAGCAGGTTATTCATCGGTCACGGACTAGCGCTAACTTATCGGGTTGTTGGCTTACTCACTGGCAGAGGGTGATGACGATGCAGGCGAGGTGGTTTCGGCCTTCTTTCCGCTTTGTATATCCTTGAGTACATCAAGTATGCGGAACATCACAATAATTAACTCGCAATAAACCCGCACAAAGATGGGGCCAAGGATAAGAGTAAGGAAGCCCGTAAATACCATCTTCCCACCACCAATATCTGCAGAGGCACCGGCAGCAATCCCTGCAATCCCAGAGATAACACAGATGACAACACCAATCCAGAAAAGTATCTGAATAATCGCAGGCGTTATCATCTTACGGAAAGACAGATACTCGTTCATGCTCATCTCCTTTCAAAAATGCCTTTACCCCAATGCCCGTTTGTAAACACCTCTTTAAAAAGAACTGCACTTGTAAAATATCTTACATTATCTTGGATATGTCAATTATAAATCCTGATTCTCACAATTTTTCTCGGAAATTTTCTCTATCCATCCCCCACCGAGGAGCTTATCGCCTTGATAGACAACCGCTGCCTGACCGGGCGTAATGGCTACCGCTGGCTCAATAAAATCAACCTCAAATCGCTGCTCATCGACGATATGAACTCGTCCAAGGCATCCTGGATGGTTGTAGCGAATTCGAACGAGCGCCTCGAAAACATCACTGGCAGGCAAGTCGTGCCAATTGGCATCACTTGCATAAAGATAACGCGATTCCAATTCATGCTTATCGCCGATAGTCACAGTCGCGGTCGAAGGATCGATATCAATAACGTACATTGGCTTGCCCAAAGCTACTCCCAATCCCCGCCTCTGACCAATAGTGAAATGTACGATGCCATCGTGTTTGCCAAGAACTTCGCCTGCTGTATTTACAATATTACCCTCTCGGAAGACCTCAGGCCGCCGCTGGCGAAGCAGGCTGGTATAATCACCCTTCACAAAACATACCTCCTGACTATCAGGCAAATGCATAGAAGATAAACCCATCTCCTCAGCCAGGTTATGAACTTCCTGCTTATTACGCAATCCCCCCAACGGGAAGATAATTCTTGGTAAGTATTCCCTCGGCAACTCGAAAAGGGCATAGGATTGATCCTTATCAAACGCACGATATATAAAACCATCAATAATCCGAGCGTGATGCCCCGTGGCGACATAATTAATGTCGAGTTTATCAGCCTGCTCGAGAAGATGAGCAAACTTGATTTTTGCGTTGCAGCAGATGCATGGATTTGGCGTTCTGCCACGAGCATACTCTGAAACGAAGTAATCTATAATTTGCTCGAAATCTCCCCTGACGTCGAGCGTGATTAATTCTATCTTCAAGGCATCAGCAATCTTACTGACATTCTGCAAGCCCCCGGCTGTATCGGTCATTTGAAGGTAAAGTCCTATTACTTCGTACCCTTCCCGAAGAAGCATTCCAGCAGCGACGGCTGAATCAACTCCACCGCTAAGCCCTATTAATACAGTTTTTTTATTCCCTTTCATCGTAGCTATTGTACTATTTAGACAACCAACTTTTTATGAAAACCGATATAGAAATGCTGGAATAGCATCAGTAATTACAAAAACGATCCCGACGCATCAAAGGACAAACAGCAAAAATGTTGGCAGATATTACATCGTGGATTAATTCCAACCCATATGCATGCATTATTATTCTGACGTTTATCCCGGCACTGGAGCTGCGGGCGAGCATACCCTATGGTATCCTTGTTGCAAAGCTACCATGGTTCGTGGTTTCCCCTGTGGCAATAATTGCAAATATCGCACTGGGACCTGTAATCTACTTTTTACTCGATCAATTCCTCCACCTATTCCTGCGGATTAAACCGATTAGACGTTTCTGGGACCGAATGATTATAAGGACACAAAAGAAAGTTGAACCGCTGGTGAAGACCTACGGCATCATCGGATTGAGCATCTTCATCGGGATACCACTTCCCGGCTCAGGGGTTTATAGCGGGGCTATCGGAGGATACCTGCTGGGGTTCAAACGCTGGCAATTCTACCTATGCACCGTAATCGGCGTACTAATCGCTGGTATCGTTGTTACTGCCGCTGTCATGAGTGGTTCGGAAGCCTTTAAATTTCTGTTTATAAAGAAGGTCTAATCCTTTCCCACAACTGCAAGTTAACCTTGCTTCAGTGCCTTCTCCATAATAACCATCCTTATAGTCATCTCACAAGAATGGTGCCCAATTGGCAGAAAATTACTTCGAAAATGATGAAAATAATATGTGAACCCTTTAACTTCCCTATTCAACCAAATCCATACAACGATGATATTTTGCACAGATTAATTAAGTCCTCCTATTATCATGACGAAAAATGGAATGATTCCTTACTTATTGGAGACAAATAATATGGCTACGATACGATATTATCCACCTGAACGTCGTCGATATCCGAGAACCCAGCTGCGGATGATGCTTCATGGCATTCGGCTTGACCCGGACGGCGGAGACGTTCAAAACACGCTTGAAATGGTCGACATCTCCCGAGGTGGGATGGGGGTAATCAGCGATCGCTGGCTTTATCGTGGACAAAAAATTGCCTTGTCGATCCCTGCATATGGACAGAAGGGCAGGAAAACTATCTTCGCAACCGTCGTCCGCTGTCAGAAGACGAACGAAGGATACCGTGCTGGCCTCCAGTTCGACCCAACGGCAATAGCCGCTGCCCTGGGTGATACTTCCACAACAGCATTAGCAGCATAAACAGATAAGAAACACCATTTCAGCAACTTTCATCTCCATCGAGGTGAGGGAAAAATTACAAATATCCATAAAAAGTATTACCATTCAAAAATCTTGACACCTTCGCATAGAAGTATTAATTTTTAAGAAACGGGTTTTGACAATTTCCTGATGCGGAATTGCGGACAACACAATCGCTGGGGAATGGTGTAACGGTAGCACGGCTGACTCTGGATCAGCTGGTCAAGGTTCGAATCCTTGTTCCCCAGATGACGAAAAAGATGACGAAAAGAGTTAATCACCTGTGAAGGTGACTGCCAGCATTCCACTTCCCAAAAGATTCATATGCAAGCAGCCGGTTCTTTCATCATAATCGACCTTTACAACCTTGCCATTGAACGTTGCACTTTTGACTGCTCTGCCAGTGGTCGTCAATTTTAACCAGTATTTACCTTTGCAATCGATGAATCCATAAATCCCATCAATTGACCATCGCAGCGTAGCTGTTATCGGCTTGGAGGAAAGTAGCCAAAGTTCCCTCTTACCGCTTCTGTTTGGCATGGACCAAGGGATATGCCTCGTGCCTGCTTCAAGGATTGCAAATGCCGATAAGCCCTCGATAGCATCTCTCTTGCGCTCAACACGCCGAGCCTGACAAACAATAAGCCTTTTTAATTTACCTTTTTCAACTTGCGCAAAAGCAGCAGCATCTGCCGCTAAATCTGTCCGATTGGTAAACCAGTATCCATATCGAACAATTTCGTCCACATTGGAGCAGTCTGATTTTCTATCCCCGTAGATTGCCCTGATACGATAATAAGCTTTGGACTTACCGACGCTTCTATCAATATATCGTGTTGTATTAGCAGGGAGCCTGGCAATTGCTTTAAAATCCGCATCACCCTGAATCTTCCGTTCCAATAAGTATCCCGTTTCCTTATCAGAGCAATCGCACCAAACAATCACTGCACCACCTCTATTATCAGGCAAAGGTTTTACACGCAAGTACCGAGGTTCGGGCAACTTACCAGGTAAGATAACCTCAACATTATAAAGCCCTGCACGAAGTACGCCAAAATCTACCCCGCCAGAAACCATCTTCTTTTGGAAAACTTTACCATCTTTCCTGATTAAACGAAAAATCGTCCTCACCGGCCACAGACCTGGGCTATAAATCAATCTGAATCCACCATGAGTAACTCGAATCCTTTGCATGCCCCGAATTGGATCAATAATGAGTCCTTTTGAATCGATATGATGACTTCTATGCGATTCGTAATCTACCTTCCTATTGCCCCCATCAACATAATTGCGCAAGAGGGTAATGTTTTGCGCACCATAAAGCCGAATTACACCCATAGCATCGCGTGAAGGAACATTTGCATTGAAGAGTATATTGTCCTGAACGATATTATCGGCACAAGGCTCATTAGGAAACCCTTCCGTTGGGAAACTCCCATAATCCAAATCCGCCTTAGCAAAATTGAACATCAAATTATCTGCGATGAGGCTCTTAGCAGCACCTTGCAACTCAAGCCCCCAATAAACATTACATATCGAATTGCCTATAGCATGCAAACGGTCAATATGATGATTATGCAAATAGAGTCCAGCGGTTGCGGTGCGACCATTGCGCTCCTTTCCCCTCTCGCGTATGATATTGCCTACAACATAGCTATCCGGACAACCAGTATGAACATCGATAGAACTATGCCCACCTCGCACAACTACGCAGTTGGTGATAGTATTGAATGCGCAGGGTTTCAGTCTCCAATATGGATCTCCATAAATGAAAAGAGAATTACGATAGGAATCCTCAATATAGCAATTATCCATCACGCTATGATGAACACCATTAGCAAAACAAATATCCCCTCCCCTACCCCGACAGATCATATCACGTACCTGGATATAGGAACTTTTACTTACCCTCACCCGATAGCCTCCGTATCCGATAATCTCAAATCCTTCTATGCGTATGTGGGACCTACCTATTATATTGAAAGCGATCTTTCCACCGTCTTTCTTACCAGCAGGGCCACTATCGCTTCGAAGGGTAGGTCTACCCCGATATCCCTTTAGTATGATAGGTTTTCCTTCTTTACCACTATGGGCAAAGACAACTTGCTCTGCACCATAATCACCAGGTAGCACCAAAACAGTATCACCTGCCTTGGCTACCTTAGCGGCATGGGCTATCGTCCGCCAAGCCGTCTTTTCGCTCTTACCGTCGGCGGAGTCGTTGCCTTTGGTCGAGACGTAATACGTCGCTGCGTAAGCCCCGCCTGTGAAGATGACCGCTGTCGTCAGCCCCAATACCATTGCGTGCAAGATTTTTCGCATCATTGACCTCCTCTGCTTATTATCATCATCAAGTATTACCTTTAATCCCTTTTCCTGCCCGACAGCACGTAAGCAGAACGGACATTGCTTCTGTTTCTTTCTTCATTATAACTGCCCGCCGACGGGAAAGTTTTCTACAAAGTCTACAAGAATTAGTTTAGTATTAGTAACCGTATCAGACCCTTTGGAGCCTGAACGGTTACGAAAAACATTTGGAAAGGTTTTAAGGCACAAACCCTGCAAGCGGTGGGAAATAAACAACCAGAGTGTTCATTGCTTACCCCGGTCATAGAAATTACGATATCGTGTGAACTCAACACATTGGAAATTGGAGAAATTTTATGATCGCCAATGCGGTCTTGATTATAGTGGCTGTAACGCTGTCAGGGACACCGCTGATGAAAGATTCGACCAGGGTTCTGCTGGAACGTCTGGATTTAGACCGTCCGGGATTGGAAAAGGTCAAGGCCTCTGCCGACGACCCTGCCAAAGCGGCGAAGGCACTTCTGGCTTATTACCGCGCGCGAAAATCGGTCAAGCATTTCATAGACCGCGCCGACAGAAAAAAGTTCCTCGGCAAATACGCCAACGCCAGTCAGATGAAGGCCGCCGATGCCGCGCTCAAGCACATCTTCATCAACTCGCTCGGCTACCCGCCCCACTTCCTGGGCAAGGACATCAACTGGGACAAAAGCCCGGTCGGCGACCTGGAGTGGATATGCCAACTGCATCGCGGCGCGAACTGGAGCGACCTGGCCCACGCTTACTGGCACACGGGCGACGAGAAGTACGCCCGCGAATGGTGTGCCCAACTGCTCGACTGGGTCGGTAAGAACGGAACTCCACACGATCCGAAGCACGCCTATGTATGGGATCGTTGCAAACCTCCCAAATTCGGGCATGGCTGGGCGTGGCATCGTCTCAATACCGGCATCCGCGCGCGGCGCCTGGTGGAACTCTATCAGCACTTCCTGGACTCGCCGGCATTTACGTCCGAGGTGCTGGTTACCTTCCTGAACACCTGCTGGGAGCACGCCTCTTATCTCGTCGAGCACTTCACGCCGCGGAACCACGGCTTGATGCAGGCCGAGGGCGCCGCATCCATTGCCATCATGTTTCCCGAATTCAAGGATGCAAAGAAATGGCGCGAAAAGGCCATCCGGCACCTGAACGCCCAGATCAATAAGCAGGTGCGCCCCGACGGACATCAGGTCGAGCAGACACTCAGCTACCACGTCGGGTCTATCCGCTGGTTCGCGCAGACCTGGGAACTGGCGAGGATGAACGGAGTGGCTGACGCCTTTGGCAAGCACTACGCCGGGCGGCTGGAGAAGATGTGCGAGGTGCTGATGAAGTTGGGCTTCCCGGACGGTTCGAGCCCCCAGTTCGGCGACACGTCCAGCCCGGTGCACGTCCGGCCGGTGCTGGCCAAGTGGGCCAAGGTCTTCAAACGAAAGGATTTCCTTTACGTCGCCACGGCTGGCAAGAAAGGTACGCCACCGAAGCAGACCGCCTACGCTCTGGCCGACAGCGGCTTCTACTCGATGCGCAGCGGCTGGGACGAAAAGGCCGTCTGCCTTATCCTCAAGTGCGGTCCCGGCCCGTATTGGCACTGCCAGCCGGACAACGGGACGTTCGAACTGTACGCAGCTGGACGGCGGCTCATGCCCGATTCGGGCGCTTACATCTACCACGGAGACCCCGCCGGGCGGAAATGGTTCCGGCAAACACGCGTCCACCAGACACTCACACTCAACGGAAAAAACACCGCCTACAAGCCCAAACTACTACTCTGGAAACCGGGAAAAGACCTTGACGCATTGGTCGTTGAAAACGGCAGTTACGAGAACCTTACCCACCGCCGGGCCGTTCTGTTCGTGAAGAAGAAGTTCTTCGTCCTCGTTGATGATGCGATCGGCAAGGCTACAGGAAACGTCGATTTGCATTTCCAACTTGCGCCGGGAAATGCAGTATTCGACAGAAAAACGCCCCTGGTCCGCACCGATTTCAAGAAGGGCGCCAATGTCCTCATCTTCGCTTTGGCACAGAAGCAGATGACCTTGCGAAAGGAGAAGGGGCAGGTCTCGTTCCACTACGGACAGAAGCAGCCCCGGCCTGCGTTTTGCTTCCGCATCGAGAAATCTGCTGATACCCCTTCCGTCAGGTTTGTCACTCTGGTCATTCCGTATGAAGGAAAGGTTCCCGAAACCAAAGTTTCTCTGGTTGATTCACCCGCCCCCGGATCCACCCGCATCGAACTGGACGTTACCGTCGGTGCCACCACCGCCCGCATTGGTTACGACCTTAAAAATCAACGATCCTGGATTCGATAAAGATGTCCGTGAAGTAAAAGCGACATCGCCGCTGGGCCCCAGCCCGTCTGCCCCCTTGAAAAACTCTACAACCTCGATGGTTTTCACTCGGCCCAAGGCAATGACCTGCGAGTAACTCCGGACAAGTGCACGGGAAATAATGCCCTTGGGCCCGCTAGCTGGCGACCAGCGATAGCGATTGCATTTGCTGCGGTTCCGGCAAACCTCCCCGCCAGTACCCCAGCCAGATAACTTTACACGTTCAGGTGGCTTACGACGATAATCCTGCCGGTACCGTTACGGCTGAAGACGATTTACCACCGCAATACGATAGAAGCAGCAAAATTACACCTCCCTACATTGCAAAGTTGCCGGGGGAATCAACTCTGCTCAAATCCCATCGCAAAAGCGCTCTGGCAAGACAATTCATCTGCATAGTCAACAGCAGCGGAAGACAAGATCGAGACAATAAACAAAAAACCCGTGAGCAGATTAGCCCACGGGGCATCACGCTATATATGAATTCTATCGGCAAACAGTGTAACCGTTCTTTGCTACATGTCGCCATGCAGCTACCCCGCTCTATCTTCCGAAGCGGAAGACGAGTCGGGACGAGGTTGTGTTGACGTTTCCGCCATGCAGATCTCTCTGCAGGCGTACTTCATCATCCTTTAGAAAGGAGGTGATCCAGCCGCAGGTTCCCCTACGGCTACCTTGTTACGACTTAGTCCTAGTCACCGACCTCACCTTCGGCGCCCCTGTGGCGGGACGACTTCGGGTGCTGCCGGCTCCCATGACTTGACGGGCGGTGTGTACAAGGCTCAGGGACACATTCACCGCGGCGTTGCTGATCCGCGATTACTAGCGATTCCGCCTTCATGCAGTCGAGTTGCAGACTGCAATCCGAACTGAGACTGATTTTTTGAGATTTGCTCCACCTCGCGGCATCGCTTCTCTTTGTATCAGCCA
>JAGHBS010000201.1 GCA_021160865.1 Planctomycetota bacterium
CGAATCGCTTCAGGGAACTTAGCAGGATGCGCCGTCGATAAACAAACCACCTTCTTGCCATCCGAAGAAGTGCCTTCCTGCATCATCTTTTCTGCCACTGCCACGCCCACCGCAGTATGCGGATCGAGAAGATAATCATATTGCTGATAGTACTTCCGAATTGTCTCGAGTGCTTCGTCTCTATTGGCTTTGCCTGCAAGGAAAAGATCATCAATCGGCTCATCCTCTCTTTTAGGAAGATTAATCACCCCGCTCTGGCTAAACTGGCGGATCATTTCACGAAGTTTTTCGGAATCCTGACCAATCCTGTAGTACAAGTACCGCTCAAAATTGCTTGCTACCTGTATATCCATCGAGGGTGCGAGGGTCTGAATTAATTTACCTCTCCGATACTCACCCGATTGAAAAAATCGTGCCAATATATCATTCTCATTGGTTGCAAGGATGAGTTTATCAATCGGCAAGCCCATCTGCTTAGCATACCAGCCTGCCAGTATATTCCCGAAGTTTCCCGTGGGTACTTCCACCCAGAGTTCCCTATTATCGGCAGTATCAGCAAGGCGGAAATATGCCCAGAAGTAATAAACCATCTGTGCAAGCAGCCGCGCCCAGTTGACCGAATTGACCGCTCCGAGTGAGTATTTCCTCTTGAAATCCAGGTCTGCTGCCAGTGTCTTCATAATTCGCTGGCAATCGTCGAAATCGCCTTCTATTGCGATATTGTGAACGTTTTCGTCGAGGACAGTGGTCATCTGCCGTTGCTGGATGGGCGAGATCCGTCCCTTTGGGTGCATGACGAATATGTTCATCCTCTCCTTACCGCGGACAGCAGCGATGGCGGCACTACCGGTATCACCGCTGGTCGCAACAAGTATGTTCAAATGCGCATCCCGTTTTGAAAGGATATATTCGAAAATATTGCCCAAGAATTGTAATGCTACGTCCTTGAACGCCAGTGTCGGGCCGTGCCAGAGTTCGAGCAGGTAAATATCCCCCACCTTCACCAATGGCGCCACCACCGGCTCAAACACATCGGCTGAATATGTCTTTACGACGATCTCCTTCAAATCGCCCCTGGGGATATCGTCAATGTACAAATCAAACAACTCCAAGGCAAGGTTTGTGTAATCCAGTTTCGACCATGCGTGGAGACTATCAGCGACGCTGGGAATAGTTTCGGGAATGAGCAAACCACCATCGTCAGCCAGACCCATAAGTACGGCTTGTTCAAAGCCAATCGGCCTAACCTCTCCTCGTGTAGAAATGTATTTCATCCTGCAGGTACCACGTTATCTTTTCGAGATAAATATCGGTTGGATTTTAGCAAATAATCACCTACCCAACACAGCAAAGAAGGGTTATTACCAATCATCCTTTTGTTGCTTTTCCGATGCCTGCCGGAGGATTCTTTTCTCCCACCAGGTTAGCGAGTTAATTCCCTCACGTCGGATTTTGTCGAGTATGCGATCGATTCGTTCCGCCTCTTTGCGTCTTTTTTCAATCTTCTTTTCCCATCGTCCTGCACCAATTGAACCGCGCCAGTGGATTCGCCATTGCAGTTTTGGAATAACCCACAGCCACACTGCTGCCGCTGCTGCCCCACCGAGATGAGCAGGATGCGATATCCCCCCACTAATCGGTTCACCTTCCATTGCAGCACCGATGCCAACCATAACTTCCAGAAAGGCAAATAAGAGCAATCCGACCGCCACTATCCAAAGCCGCATCGGAAATATGAAGAACAACAAAACCGTAACATTGGGAAACAATACCGCACAAGCCACCAACACGCCGAATATCCCCCCCGATGCCCCCACCAAAGGCACATCAACAGGTTGATGCAGCACAGGTGTCATCAGCACATGCACCAGACCTGCTGCTGCTCCACAGGTAAGGTAGAAGACGATAAATCGCTTAGGTCCCCAATATGCTTCCAAAATCAGTCCGAGGAAATATAGCGCAATCATATTGAACAGGATATGCCCGATACCACCGTGGAGGAACTGGAACGTAAGGTATCGCCACACTTGCCACCAGTACTGTGGAATAACGGCCATTGATAACAGGAATCTCCTGCCGAAGAGTCCCTGGGCGATAAAGACAAGCACATTTATGATGATAAGGGTTTTGACGACTCTACCAGGATGATACCCGCCTGTGAAATCGCCCCCCGCCCGCCAGGGTCTCGAAAAGTCATATCTAACTCTCATGTATGGCCGATCGTGAAGTCCCATTATCTGCCCTCGTAAACTCGCCAGAGCGCCCAGGCAGCAATGCTTTTAGCATCGTGCAATTCACCGCTTCGAATCATTTCCACCAATTGAGAATATCCAACGACCTCCACATTGATACGCTCGTGGGCTTCAAGGTTCTGTTCACCTTCGACAAGATTGGTAGCTAAAAATGCGTGAATGTATTCAGTAATCGCACCGGGGGAGGTATAAAATCCACCAAGACGAATCAGACTGCCTGCAGAGTAGCCGGTCTCCTCGGAAAGTTCCCTTGCGGCACAGGCATGGGGGTCTTCATCACCGTCAATCTTACCTGCAGGAAACTCAAGCAAATCCTGCCCCACCGCGAAGCGCTCATTGCGAATCATCACAACAGATGAATCTGCCAAAACAGGCACAACTACCACAGCATCGGACAACTCTACCAAATCCCTATCAACAACCTGACCGGGAGCCATTTTAAGGTTAATCTTATGTACCCGGCAAATCTTGCCTGTATAAACCACTTCATCTTTGACGATTCTGCTTTTCATTATTTCGGTATCACCTCAATTACTTCTGTCGGCTCGAAAATCTTTGCCACCATGATTTCTTCTTGGGTCTTGCTGGTTTCTTGAAAGGATTGCTCGTAGAAGAGATTGCCTCTCGCCATCTATCGGCATCAATACCGATAGTTCTCCCGGTCAATCGACGCAACGATTCTGCTGCTTCAAATCGAACGCTAAAATCTTCATCATCGAGGCATTTAATCAAGGTATTTAGTACATCACGAGTAGGATAGCTTCCCAGGGCTCGCACCGCAGCAATGCGCACATCGACAGAATCATCTTCAAGAGACCTCTGCATCAATGGCTTCGCTGCTGACGGAACAGTAAGCCAGCCAAGTACAACGGCAGCATCTTGCCTGACAATTGCAGAGACATCTTTCAATCGTTCGATGACCTTATCAGCATAATGCACATCCCCACAGCGTCCAAGGGCGCGAACAGCTGCCGACCTGACTGTTGGATCAGGGTCTTCGGTCAGCATCGCATATGCCTTTACATACGCCCCCCGGCGCGCCCAGTCGTATTGCGATAAACGCTCAATTGCATTGCGACGAACATCAGCATCAGGCGATTCAAACATATCCTTGACAAGCTGCTTCGGTGAAGGTCCGTATAATCTGATCATCACTGCTTTGTACTTCTCTTCGATACTTTGCTGACTATTACAGCCCGTCAGGGATACGATAAGCACGGTCGGCAAGATGTATCGTGTGATTTTCAAAATAGCACCTTGACTAATCATAAATCTCATCCATTGCAAGGTAATTAATCATAACCCAAGCCTTGCAAGAACTTCTTCGACCGCTTCGACTGAAACACGAGGAAATCCTATCTGAACGCCAGGCTTGGCCGAACCGTGAAAATCAGACCCGCCCGATACCAACAAATGATACCGCCTTGCCAAATCAAGGTACATTCGCGTCTGGTGTGAATCGTGGCTGGAATGATATACCTCGATACCATCAAGACCATCATCCATCAAGTTCCGCACAACCGTTTCCAGTGCGGCTATGTTAGGACAATTCAATTCAATCGGATGGGCAAGGATTGCCAGACCACCAGCAGCATGAATTGCCTCAATTGCCTGACACGGTGGAATCTTCTCTTTATCAACGTAAGCAGCTTTACCCTCACCGAGATAGCGAGCAAATGCTTCGTCGATGCTCTTGACATATCCTTTCTTGACCAAAAGTCCAGCCATGTGAAGTCGCCCTATGATAAGTGGCTCATTGGTTTGCTCGTTCTCCTGCCTCATTGATCTTGCGAATTGCCCCAGTTCATCCATCGTAATATCAATACCCATATGTTGAAGTTTGGCAATCATCCTGGGATTTCGCTCGTTGCGAGCCTCTCGTAGATTATCAAGCATTTTATTTAGGACTTCGTCGTTTGGATTAATCCCAAGGCCAAGGATGTGAAGCACGCCACCGGTGAACTTGGCTGATATTTCTACACCATTGACAAATTGGATATCGAGCGATTCTGCTGCCCGGGCTGCGGCTGGAAGTCCTGCGATAGTATCGTGATCCGTCAGCGCCACTACCGCCATTCCAGCAGTATCAGCCAATTGCACTACCTCCTGAGGCGGCAAATCACCGTCCGAAGCATCTGAATGGGTATGCAAATCTACAAATCGCCGACCTGTCTTATCCATCTTAGTTTCTGAAAATCTGCCCCAAACGACCCTTCCTCATTAGACAAATGTTTGTTATTCTTCCGTCTATCGGCTCGAATTATTTTCTCGCAGATGATAGGGCTTTGGTCATCTCCTTGACAAATCTATTACGATCATAAGAAAGGTAGCTTAGTATCGTTTTGTATCCACGGGTTTTCTTTACAACCAGCAGTTCGATAAGCCGCATGCGCACCAGCGGGCTTGGGTCTTCGACACATCGAGCAGTAAGCGAGATTATCTGCGAATCGAGATCAACATTATGCAGTGCAAGGAGCATCTCAGCACGGACTACTGGCTCATCTGCCTGGAGGAATGCCTTGGTCATACTCAACAGGATAGGCTTGGTTATCACGGCAGGGAAGATTGGTTTTGCCTTACCCCGCTCAACTCGTCGGACATAGCCAAGAATAGCACCACATTGTCGGGCTGCTCGAACCTTTTCAACAAGTGTACCTCGTTTCAAATCTCGCACGATATAACCCAATGCATATCGGGCTGCCTTTTCATCGGCACCGGTAGTAAGAATTGAAGAATAGAGAACCTCTGCTGTCGGCACCTTTACACGAGGGACGGAAGAAAACATCTTCCCACCAAATTCTAATAAGTCAACTTTGCCTGAAATTTTTATCCTTTTATTCACGAAGGGATTTTTCAAAAGCGCTTTCTCAACTTCTCCCACATCGACTCGTACCTTTGTAGAAATCTTCTCACCCGGCATGAGGTATTTTGGAGAAGGTAATATCACGGGCATAAAGTTCGGGAGAAATAGTTTCTCATTACCTTTAATTTCAATTGTCAGAAAGACTGTCGGACAAAATAATCCCTGCTGACCAACCGCAATCGTGTG
The DNA here is from genome assembly GCA_021160865.1 of Planctomycetota bacterium. Lineage (GTDB taxonomy): Bacteria > Planctomycetota > Phycisphaerae > SM23-33 > SM23-33 > JAGHBS01. The sequence goes on from JAGHBS010000201.1 coordinate 5,302, forward strand.
TTTCGATATATTTTTGAGCGATACCTCCACGACAATCGGCTCAGCCAATCGTACAGCAGGTTTTATGGCCGTCAGCTGCACCTTGACGAACTTTTCTGGATACCGCCCCATGGTAAAGAGATACTCAGGGAGATTATCCACCGCCTTTCGCATCGTTTCAGCCTGTTTCAAAGGGACAAAATTGATCTTCCACTTTTCAGCAAGTCGTTTAGCAGCCCGCCAGACCGGGGAGTGGCGAATATCTCCAACTCCGCGCAATAAAGTACGCCTGGCTTGATCGGATTTGCCGTGTTCAAAATAATACCTTGCAAGAATAACTGCTGCATAAGGCTCTTTTCCTATCAATGATTTCAATCGCCTTACGCCGGAGTCGGTTTTGCCATTGGCAATTTCAGCTGCTCCGAGACATCGCTGGACAAACGGGTCATCCCCGGCTGACCTTGCTGCTTCCTGCGCCCATCGCAATGCAGTAATAGCATCGGAACGGAACTTAAGATTGAACCACGCCAACTCTGCTGCCTGAGCCCCGCTACGACGCACGCCCGGGGTGGCAATTGGAAGATATATCCTTTCCATCACCTTCACATGCTCATTTGCCTTATCTTTTTGACCGAGGCTGCGGTAGGCTTCGACCATCAGGGCATGCAATTTCAAACTTCCATTGTATTTCTTCACATAAGGCTCGAATTTTTCCACCGCCTCTTTGACCCTGCCGGCATCAAGCATGGCATTGAAGTATCCAACCAGCAGGTTTAGCATCGTCGCATCGTCGGGCTTGGTGTCCCGGGCAATTGAACAAGCATGGTCATAAAAGATAATCGCCTTATCATACACCCCGGCAGCTCGCAAGGCATGGGCTATCGAAACGGCTGTATATAAGTTTCTGGGATTGCCTCGAAACTCTTTCAAATTCATATTGAATAGCGATATCGCATCCTCCTTCCTGTCCAATTCCAGCATTTTCCTCAAGGCAACGGGCTGGTATGGATCAAGTGTAAGCGCCCTCTGACAGGCTTGCTGTACCTGCTCGGAGCGACGACCCTGACCTTGATATATCCTCACCAGTTCTACTGCCGCTGCCGCTCTGGCTGAACGATTTAGCGAGTTGTTCTCAACTACTTTCTTTAAAAACTCAATCCGCTCATCAGCAGTATTAAGACCAGCCAGCGTCAACCTTATCCATCGCAACACCATTGCATAATCATCAGGATACGAATCAAGATAGATAGCAGCAGCGGTAGAGGCATCAGTTAGGCGGCCAAGACTTTCATATAAGTCAACCAACTGACGATTTATAACAGGGTCCCGTGGCGATAATTTCCTTGCAAATTCTAATAAAACAAGCGTTCTTGATACCTTTGACGGGCTTGCATCTGCTGATTGATACCACAATGACCTTGCCTGGTGCGATAGACTTTGAGCAGCCAATTGTCTTGCTAATAAATCGGTAGGCGATGTGGTTGCTCGCTGATTTACAGCACCATTGGAACATATCGCTGCTACGAACAACAGGCGCATCGTCAATATCGACATGGCAAAACTCCAATCATTATGATATACCAGCAACGCGGATTAGAATAATACAGCCAGCCAGTACAAGCCCACCTAAAGACGCTCCACAAAGAACATTGATAACTCGATAAGACCACCCCGGTGGCGAAATCAATCTACCTGCACCATACCAGCAGAACCACTCACCGGCTATTACTGCAATTAAGCCTCCGACAAATAGCAAAGAATTGCTCGGTAAAGCACCCTGCTGCGAACCCAATGCAATGCCCTCAAATCCTACCCACAGCAGAAATACACCTGCCGATGCAATAACAAAGGCTTCTAATAACTTCTTTACCATCGCCTATCCCCATAAAATCACTTATCAGGCTGAATGAAAACTCACTTTTAGCTATCGACTGGAGAAATCATCGCTTATTTGAGGTTAACTCGTACCGATTGGGGCTTATCACCACGCCAGAGAACGAAGTTTATCGATTCGGTACTGGTATCGGCAGTCAATCGGTCGAGCGAACCCTTGAGCCAGGAAACTGCCTTTACAGGCGTGTTATTCACAGCAATAATCACGTCGCCGGGTCGGAGACCAGCCTTATCGGCAGGCGAATTTCGACGGACATTTTCCAGAAGCACTCCTTTTTCGAGTAGCGGCTTGGTCCGCCCGACGTACCTGTCCCAAACCACCATATCTCGCACCACCATTCCCAATCGATTATTATAGTAATGTTCGGCTTCAAAAGGTCTGGTGGGAACAGGTTCGAGTCTTAGCTGAAAAACCTGTGTTTTACCGTCACGCAATACCGTAAAGGTAATCCGTTCATTAGATTGTAAACGCACTATCTGCCGTTTGAATTGGGCTACTACAAGGGCTGGTGTTGCCATCTGTTCCAACGGTTTATTATTCATACCAATTATCACATCGCCCTGTCTCAAGCCTGCCTTGAAGGCAGGGCCATTGGGAATGATTTGACCCAAAATTACAGCGGCTGTATTCTCCTTCAAACCTTTAATTGCCTGTCCAGGTTGCGGTGCGAAATAGCGTACGACGCCTAACCATGGCATCCTTCCAGGTCTTCCATGGGTTGGAATTAGTCCAGCGAATTCCTCAACAGGCACAAAAAATCGCGTAAGCTGCCGACCAGCCAGTCTTACATCCATCCATTTCCCACCGAGCAGCATTCGGTAGGTCAACGGTACATCACCGCCCACGATCCCTATGGGTTTACCGTCTTCCGATAAAACCGGCGATGAGAAAGAAGCAAGTTCCCCAGCAGTAACAAAGACCATCTGGGCAGGAACTCTTACAACTGCTGATACCTTCGCCTCAGTAAAATAAGGTGTGTTGCCAAACTGACCACCTAACAATCCGACCGACAAAACCCTCTGACCAAGCCTCAAATTCGACCTCAAGGGAAAGCGTAATTCGCTCCACTTGTATCCCTCATCAGCCTGGAGAAAGCCAACGCCTGTTTCAATATCCACACTTAGTAATTTTGCCTTTATCCGTTTCTTCTGATTCCCAGGAACAGTAAGCACGAAGTCTTTCAACTGATCCCGCGGAACCATCGCAGGGATATCAAGTGTTAGGAAAATTCGCTTCGAGGCATTGACACAAATGGCGGTACCAAATCGCCTTGTTGGCCTAATTATCTTCGGATCGATTGTAAACTCCAATCGAGCCAATGCATTGCCGACGTGCGAAATCAGCTTTGAAATCGTTGGCTTTGCCCCTTCTTGCGATAAAGCAATGTTAGTGTTTAACAAACTAATCAACACAAACAATAATACCGCCCCAAAAGTACTGTCCTTCACGCCTGCATCTTTCTTCATCGTCTCTTTCTCCGTTGTTTGCTCGATACCACCCCACGCTGCCTGGCTAACTCAATCCGCTCATACCAGAAAGGACCAGCGTTTGACGGTAATCGAGATAAAACCCACCATATCAC
>JAGHBS010000183.1 GCA_021160865.1 Planctomycetota bacterium
ATCCGTACCCGTCTGTTGGGAGGTATCAACTTGTTTGGTCTTACTTGCCGACGATGGTTTAGTAGTAGCAGGGATAGAATACTGCTCATCAGGATAGATGGGCTTATTGCCTCTATGGAAGTAATTACAACCATTCAGCAAAAAAATTGCTGCCAGTATTGTTGCAACCCTCTTTGTCTCGCTCATCGAACTTCCTTGCTCACTATTGTAAACGAATTGATCTGGAATCGCTTCCGATTATATCTTTTTGACCGCTTGCTGCAATCGTCGTCGCAGTACGGTAAGCAATGTTGGCTTTTCAAGGTATCTTGCAGGTGGTCTCCAATGGGCTGTATTATTATCAGCGAAACGCACCGAGCCTGGTAAATCCCTCAAGACTGAATCGACCTTTTTGGGTTCGGATATGGAGAAAATCACGTCAGGCGGTAAGAGGATTATCTTCTCAAACCCCACTTTACCTGCCAGTATCTCTATTTCTGTCATTGTAATGAGCCTGTTAACGATGGGCGGGATTGGTCCGAAGGCATCACGAAGATCGTCAGCCAGTTCCTTTACTTCCTCGACGGAATGGCACATTCTCAATCGGCGGTATATCTCCAATCTCTGCCGATCCGATGGGATATATCCACGGGGGATATAAGCGTCAATTGCCAGTTCAACATGGCATCGCACGGGCGGGGCAGGTAAAGATTGACCTTTCAATTGCGCAACAGCCTGCTGAAGCAACTGACAATACAACTCGTACCCCACCGCTGCAATATGTCCGCTCTGCTCAGGTCCAAGGATATTGCCCGCACCTCGAATCTCTAAGTCCCGCATCGCTATCTGGAAACCAGCTCCAAGGTCGGAAAAGTCCTCTATCGTCTTCAATCTGCGGGCAGCTGTACGAGAGACCTTCCGATGCTGCGGAAGTAGAAGATAACAATACGCTCTATGTTTGTACCGACCTATCCTGCCTCGAAGTTGATGAAGCTGGGCAAGCCCAAAGCGATCTGCCTCGTGGATGAACATAGTATTTGCCGTAGGGATATCCAGCCCTGACTCAATAATGGTGGTACAAACAAGTACGTCGATCTCTCGATTAACGAACTGTAGCATAGTCTGCTCTAATTGACGTTCGGGCATCTGACCATGGGCAACAGCAATGCGGGCTTCGGGAACCAATTGACGTAATCGCTCTGCCACCTTATCTATCGTAGCAACACGATTGTGAACGAAGAACACCTGTCCCGATCGAGCCATCTCACGCAGAATAGCAGCACGTATCTTGGTGGCATTTTCCTTGCACAGTTCAGTATAAATTGCTCGTCGATCAAGTGGCGCGGTTGTAAGATTGGAAATATCCTTCAAGCCCATCAATGCCATATGAAGCGTGCGTGGGATGGGTGTTGCCGTTAGCGTCAGAACGTCAACGGTAGCACGGAGTTGCTTCAAACGCTCCTTGTGCTCCACGCCGAACCGCTGTTCCTCATCTATAATCACCAAGCCCAAATCAGAAAATTTCACATCCGGGCTCAATAAACGATGCGTGCCAATAAGGATGTCCACCTTGCCTTCAGCAGTTCGCTTGAGTATATCATCTATCTCACGGGGGCGGCGAAATCGAGAGACAACTTCTATTATTACCGGATAATCAGCAAACCGCTCGGTGAACGTTCGCCAATGCTGATCAGCAAGCACGGTTGTCGGTACAAGCAATGCTACCTGCTTGCCAGCCTCGACAGCCCGAAAGGCAGCACGCATGGCAAGTTCGGTTTTTCCGTATCCGACGTCGCCACATAATAACCTGTCCATCGGACGAGGCTTTGCCATGTCAGCATAAATCTCTCGCATTGCAGTTATCTGATCGGGCGTTTCGACGTATGCGAATTCCTGCTCGAACTTCGAGAGCATCTCACCCTCGGGAAAACTTATCCCCTCCGATGCCTCTCGGATTGCCTGGATTTGTAGCAACTTACTTGCTAAATCCCTCGTTGCTCGTGCAACTCGCTGCTTTCTAAGCAACCACCCCCTCCCCCCGAGCCGTGATAGCGAAGGACGCCGACGACCGACACCAATGTACTTTTGTATCAGGTGTATATCGCTGACTGGAACGTGCAGGATGGCACGATTGGCAAATCGAAGCGTAAGATACTCCTCAACACGTCCATTGGTCTTTATCGTCTGCAGGGATTCAAATCGTGCTATGCCGTGAAGGATATGGACCACATAATCGCCTTCGTTCAAGTCGAGCAATGACTCGATAGGTCTGCCTCGCCTGATTCGCCTCATCGGTCGGCGATACACATAGCGATGGAGAATCTGATGATATCCGACTACAATGAGGTGCTCATCGGGCCAATAAAAACCTGAGTTTATATGCCCCACACCAGTATGCACGCGCTTAGTTAGTGCTAATCCACCTGCCCGGGTAAGTTCGAAAAATCGTTCCTGCTCTGCTGAGTTTTCAAAATAAACCCAGACATCGTTATTCTCCGCAAGGGCATCGAGCTTATTGAGCGATTCGGTGGGACTGGTACTTCGACCACCCGCAATAACTTCAAGTGATTTGACACCCATGGATATGGTCAGAACATCATCACGAAACTGATTTGGAAAGGCAGAAATTTCTACCCAGCCAACATTGCTTATCGGCGTGAGCATTTTGGAAGGTTCAAACTGATAAATCTCACTTGCCCTGCGGTAAAGTATATCAGCCGTTGAGCGTACTTCCGTTGGCTCGATGACGCTCACAACAGCACCTGCAGGGAGATAATCAAACAAACTCGCCACCCTCGTCTGTTCAATCTGCTTCCCTGCTGTAATTGATATCAGGTCGTACTGATCCACCTCTTCGATGGATCGCTGGGTATCAAGGTCGAATTTTCTAATGGATTCGATCTCTTCACCGAAGAACTCGACTCTTATGGGACGCTCTCTTGCCGGTGGGAAGATGTCAATAATTCCACCTCGTCGAGCGAATTGCCCTTGCTGATCTACCACTCCCACCGATTCAAAACCGGCTTCAATAAGCCATTCCGCCAGTTTTTGCGGATCAATCTCCATCCCCTTTTGCAAGGTTAACCTTCCTGCTGACAATGCTTCGCTGTTCGGAACAGGCTGAAGCAGTGCCGCTATCGACGCTACAATAATCATCGGTGAGCTGCCAGACTGAGTGGCTCGATTGGCCAATTGCGTGCATATCCGCATCCGCTCACCGGTGACCTCGTCATTGAGATGATCTATTTCAATTTTCCCCTCACTGAAGGTATCGATCAGGTCTATCTCCCATGAAGGGAATACTTCGGCAGGTAGATTTGTAAGGGTTTCTATATCACAGGCAGCAAGATCAGCTTGTTCATCATTAGAGGTAATTATCAAGACAGTAGTATTCTTCATTGTAGCTATTGCTGCTGATAGTAAAGGCGCGCACGACCCCCACACGCCGATCAGATTTACTACCCCCCCTCTTTCAATCTGATCGACTAATTCAGCAACTCTGCTCGAAGCAAGAACCTTCCTGAACAGCAGTGAATATATTATATCATCGACAATCGCTCGAATATCCAATGGTCGAACAATAATTAGTCTCAAGAAAGACTATCTCGTTGATTGAATTATCATCAGCGTTGTTGAAAAGCATCTGCAAGATGGATAAAATGC
>JAGHBS010000171.1 GCA_021160865.1 Planctomycetota bacterium
CCTCATAGCAAACCGCTTCAAAAAACCTTCTCCCCAGGCAATTGGATAGAAGGGCAATATCTCGACGACAGCTGTTCGATTGACAAGCGGGGCAAGGTAATTGACAATTCCCTTTTATGGGACAGGTAAGTATGCCGTTGCCGGTGAAACTCATCGTCGGTATGATTGCCGGCGATGTCAAAATGTTCGAACAATCAGCAGAGAAACTCACTGAACTGTTCGGGCGAATTGACCTCAAAAGTCAAATCTTCAACTTCGATTTCACTCACTATTACGATGAAGAAATGGGGGCAGGGTTGCTGAGGCAGTTTGTATCGTTCGAGCGATTAATCATGCCCGACGAAATTGCCACAATAAAGAGGCAGACCAATGAGGCTGAACAATTCTTTGCTGTAGCAGGTAAGCGGAGGGTGAACCTCGATCCTGGCTATATTTCCGAAAGCAAACTTGTCCTCGCCAGCACGAAGGATTTCGCACATCGTATCTACCTAAATAGTGGAATATATGCCGAAATCACCTTATCGTTTGTAAAAGGCAAATGGGTATCGCATCCTTACACGTTTCCCGATTATGCCTCTGGTATTTATGATGAGTTTTTCACGCAGGTGCGGGAGATGCTGCGGATACAGATTGGCAGGAAAGGACATCACAAATGATGTTATTGTTGGCGGGAATTACTATCGCAACGGCTGGTGTAATATCAGCAGCAGGGACAATCGCAGCGATGAAGCTGGCAAGGAAGTGGGGCTTCATCGATTTACCAACGCCCGATAGATTTCATAAGACACCCACGCCTTTACTCGGTGGTGTAGCAATCTTTGCTGGTATTGTCATCCCAACGGTTGTGGTGGTAATCCTTGCTGCTATATGGAATGCAACGGCAGCACCTGGCTGGCTTGATGATTCGATAAAGGTTCACATCCCGGGGGTGCTTTACAGGCTGCCTTTGGTGGTAACTATTCTCGTGGGTGGACTTCTCTTGTGCATCATTGGTCTTATTGACGATAAAAAGCCGATGGGACCGTGGTTGAAGTTATCTGGACAGTTGCTGGTAGCTGCTGGGGTGGTACTTATCGGGAAAATCCGATTGCTGGAACTGGCAGGCGAGCCGATAAGCACCATCGCTACAATTCTCTGGCTGGTGCTTATTACCAATGCGATAAACTTTATGGACAATATGGATGGATTGGCAGCAGGGGTGGTGGTGATTTGTTCAGCAGCGTTATTGGCATCGGCAGCAGCGGCAGGTCAATTATTTGTAGCAGGCTGGCTTTGCCTGATACTCGGTGCGTCTATCGGATTTTTACCATTCAATTTCCCACCTGCGAAGATATTCATGGGTGACGCAGGTTCGCTGCCGTTAGGATTTATGCTCGGAATTGCAAGCGTGCTAACGACATATTACCACGGCGGATCATCAGGTGTATATTACAGTATCTTCACGCCGGTGGTAGCAATGGCGATTCCGATATACGATACCATTAGCGTTGTCCTGCTTCGGCTTATCAGGGGGAAAAACCCGATGGTTGGTGATAGGAGGCACTTTTCCCACCGATTAGTTCGACTTGGAATGATGCCTCGAAAGGCACTTTTTACGATATACCTTGCCACTGCCACTACTGCAGCAGGAGCAGCCCTTTTGCCCCGTGTTGATAAGATTGGTGCAATAATGATTTTCGCACAAACCGTAGCGGTGGTGCTGATAATCGCCCTTCTGGAATCCTCGGCAATTGGAAGCAGGTTATGAGGAAAACCCTACGTAGCCTAACCGTACGCGAAAAAACCGACGGCATTAGCCGACTGCTCGAACAAGGCGCCCTGGCGTGCATATTGGCAGTACTGACGGTAAGAGTTTTCATCGGTGAAACTTTCTTTAGAACCTCACAAATCGTCGTTTCACCACCACGGTACTGTCAACCCGAGGCAGTAAATGCAACTCCAGTAGGTCCAATCCCGCTCAAGCCGCCGACTGAGTTAGCCCGGGCGGGACTGTCGATGATACTCCTTGTCGGATTTGTCCTCTGGCTAATGGCAAAGGCATTACAGCGAGAGGCACTGATAAGAACTGAACCGATATTCATCGCCCTTCTGGGGTTATTTATCATCTGGGTATTCATATCTGCAAGAGAAGCGATTGACAAACGAGGTGCCCTCACAGGTGCATTTACACAGGTAAGCATACTACTGGCAGCAGCAGCCGTTATGGACCTTGTCCGCGATAAGATTCGTCGGATATTACTGGTTATCATCCTTGCAAGCCTTGCCGGGACGATGGGAATTAAGGCGCTACTTGAGTTCTTTTATGAAATCCCCCAGCGGAAAGAGGCATACCAGACTGACCCAGCAGGTCAATTAGCCCAGATTGGAATCACACCGAATACCCCAGCAGCAAAGATGTTCGAAAAAAGGGTTTTTGATAAGGCCGTTCTGGGGTATTTCGGATTGGCAAACGTCTTTGCTTCGCTTTTAGTAATGATCATACCAGCGGCAGCAGGATTAGGAATAGAAAAACTCTCCACCGCCTTGCGTCTTTATAAATCAAACCCGCCTGAACGAGGACAGGTACATCTACCAACTCTATCAGCCCTGCTTTCGTCCATGATCGTACTTATAGGAACAGCGGCAGTATTTTTGACACGAAGTAAGGGAGGAATTATTGCATACGTGATAGCGATTATCCTTGCCGGGCTGATAATCTGGAAACGAACATTCTTCAAACGAAATTTACGAAAAATCCTCATCACCTCAATAGTCTTGATAATCGCAGCCTCAGCGGTGGTGATTTTGTATGGTAAATTGCATAATGGCTTACCGACGCGAAGTATGCAGGTAAGGTGGGAATACTGGATCGGAGCAATCAGGGTAATAAAGGATTCACCCATCTTTGGTGTCGGTCCGGGAGGTTTCGGCGAAGCGTATCTGGCTCATCGTCTCGAAACCGCTGCTGAAGCAGTCAAAAGCCCACATAACTTCATATTACACGCTGCTACTCAATATGGAATTGTCGGAGGCATAATCTATATCGCAATCCTCCTGCTGATATTCATCAAAGGAGTAATAAATACAATTTCAACAGAAGATGAAATGCACAAGGTTGATAATACGAACCCAGGAAGAATAGAAAAATCCCCAGGCAGCAAATTGCCTTTAGTTAGATGGTGCATCTTCCTTTCGGTACTAATTGCATTGACAATATCAGCCTGGGAAGGACTTTTACCTCCCCCGGGGAACATTACTGCAGCGGAATTATCCACAGCCATTATCGTTGAAGCCATTGTACCAGCAGCAATCTTTGCAATCTGCTTCCTGATAGCAGCGTGGGCGGGCGTGAAAATAAGCAGTATTTCTCTATTAGAAAATCTCACCGAGCGGTTTATCCCCATCGTAATTATTTGTGGCCTTGCTGGATTTCTCTTACACAACCTGATTACCTTTTCGCTATGGATGCCTGCTACTGCAACGGTCTTCTGGATAACTTCGTCAGCATTACTCTGGCGGGGAAAAATCGTCCATGCCAGCAGGCAAATTACGCTGCCGACAATTCTAATCGTAACGCTGGTGGTAGTAGTGGCAGGGCATTATCTTTTCTGGCCGGTGCTGATGAAGAATTATTACTATCGAAAAAGTCAAACCGCGTATTCCACCGGGCGATTTGATGATGCGGTTGGACTATTAAGTAGGGCGGTCAATGCAGATGACTTCGACGGCATATCAGCAGCTGACCTGGCAAAGATGTATGCAAGCAGGATGCAATGGAGGCAAGCACATCATTACGCCCGGATTGCGTGGATGCGATGTCCAACCGCTAATCATGCCCATTTCCTTGCGAAGACAATCTATTCTCAAGCAGGTAAGCCCACAAAGCCGGTGCTGGAAATGTATGCTAAGGCAATTACCCTTGACCCGATGAATATGCGCTTCCGATATGAATATGCAGTTTAAGTTTTCGCATCAGTATACTACAATGGCACGCAACAGCACACCGCCCAAAAACACCCGATCCAA
>JAGHBS010000049.1 GCA_021160865.1 Planctomycetota bacterium
CCGTCAGACAGCGCCGTGCTACTGCCCATCGTATCTCGCGGAACATATTGCAAACGTTCCTTACCCACCCGCGAATCGACTTTGCCTATCCCACTACTCGCTTCTTCCGCAATCCCGAAGAAGGTAAACCCGGCACTGGCGGGCCGTCTAATAAACAAACACCTCCTACCCACCCGTATAACTAACCGAGTTAATCCTTGTACTCAGGGGGAATTAGACTCTCTGCAACCCGTACTTCTTACATGCAGGTCATAAGCAGGATTAATCAATCGCATCTCACCGCATCATCTTTTCTAAAGACGCTATAAAAACTTTGACGACTACTGAAGCATTTTAAATCCCCACCTATTCAACAATGCCTTTAAATCAGGGACAGAGGCAAAAAAAACTTTTCGATATGCTGGTAAGATAAATCGACCGAGCATTACCATATTTTGCCGCTTTTGAGCATCTGCTCCTTAACCTTCGCCCAGATGCCTTCCTTCTTGTAAAGATCGCGAATATATTGCACATCGGGGAAGGAAATCGCATTGCCGGGACAGAGATTTGCACAAACCGTGCAAGAAATGGTACATTCATAGGGCCTCGCAACTCGCGGCCCATTCTCCGTCCACTCGAATACATTCTTGCCACAGTTCATGCACATCCCGCACTTGACGCACTTACTCAAGTCAACCGTGGGATACCATTGAATCTTCTCTCTCGGGTAACCAACTAACCATGCCATACCTTTTTCTCCTTTTTACTTTACATATCAGATAATAGTGTATTCGTGATTACATATACACACATCCGAGAACAAAAAAATACCTTTCATCTCTTCAGACCTTCTCGAGTATCGTACTGGCTTGTTTTAGTTGCTGTTTGAGTATCTTTGTAACGCATGAGAAGAACTCTAATGCGCACCGAGTTCGAAGCGAATACACCATTTTCACCCCCCTTTTCCGGCACTGGACAATCCCGCTGTTCAACAGTACCGCAAGGTGCCGGGAGATGTTGGATCGCTCTGCTCCGAGTGCCTTGGCAATATCGCAAACGCAGTATTCTCCATCTTTTAACAGGTCGATGATCGCCAAGCGGATCGGCTGACCAACCGCTTGAAGAATCTGCGCCTGCATCTGATACAATTTCTCGCGCTGCTTATCTTTCATAGCATCACTATGAATTATTGATCACATAATAACACAATTGTTGAGGCAGTCAAGGAAAAAATTACAAGAATTTACTCTCTGACAACCGCTTCGCGCAGAAACTTATTTATCAGATGCAGTCGCAGCCGGCAACTTTATCCAAGATATCGTGGACCCTGGTTCAATAGAACAATGGGTTCAAATTGATAGAAACAATCCATATTTTCGAAAGAATTGACAGCAGATTTTACCTTGCCCAAAGAGCAAAATCAGCGGTATAATAATTATAGGAAAAGACAATCGGCTCATAAAATCACTTAGGAGGAGGATGGATGAAAAATCTTATCCCGAGAGCAGGTACGATAGCTGCGATCTTTATTATTTCGACAGTTCCCATTTTTGCCGAGGACATGCATCTCCAAGCAGCAGGTCCTATCGGATTAGGATATGTAGGAATATATTACGGGCTTGCAAATCCTTCCACGGGTACATGGTACGAGGGGGAAGACCTGTTCGGAAACACTTCTACCACCTGGCTGGCAGTGGCTGATACGGGTTCTTCTGCGTGCATTTTAGGAAAATCGACACAAGATGCCTACGCATTGCGAACTGCAATCCCCCTTCAACCATATCCGGATGTTCATTTCTCGGACGTAGGTTTCGGTGGCATGGAAGATTTTGCAGTAACCGAGCCGGTGCAAATAATGGTGGCTGATTTCAAATCAGCTGATAATGATACGGAAAATCATTCGCTTTATTATCCCGTCGGGCCAATAGGAGTAAACCCACCTGCTACACGAATGGCTGCTGCTCGCGATTATATCGGTGGCGGGGCGATGGACTTCGATATTATCGGTATGAGCGTGATGGAAGGAAAGGTCTTAGAAGTCGATCCACATTACCTTCAATTTCTCCGATGGACATACATAGCCATGGCAGGGACGATTAGTCAAACGCCTCCGCCGGCACCATCGTCGGGGGTATTATACATCCCGGTTACCATGCAGAGTTTCTTTGATACGCCCCAAAGCGCCGACGTGGGTAAGCATCCAATGGTGATGATGAAAATTCGCAAAGCCCCCACCGATAACTTTGCCGAGCGGCTGGCAGTGTTCGATAGTGGTTCACCTGTCAATTTTGTGTCGGAAAGTTTCGCTGCTGAGGCTGGTATTGACTTATCAGCTCCGGCTGATCTTTCCATCACTGTCCTGGGCGTGGGGGGAGAACAAACCACCAGGCCTGGGTATTACATCGATACCCTTGCGCTGGAACTGGCTGGAACGCATCAGAATGATGAACTATTAATCAGTAATACGGCAGTATTCATTATCCCCGATGACGACATGCCTTGTGGGCTTGATGCTATTCTCGGCAGCAACATCCTTTCACCAAGCTCCGATATGGTCGATACAACCATTCAGAAATGGTTCCTCGATATGCGGGACGAAGAGAACGCATTCCTCGTGATAGTAATTCCTGAACCTGCAACGATGCTACTGATATTGCTTGCCTTTCCGACACTGCTGAAAAGGCATCGAACAAGAAGACGCTGATTAGACCTTATACCTTGCCTATCAAATCGAGGGATAAAGAATCGTCGTCAACTCCGTACTCTTGCGCTTGAACGCACCCAAGTGTTCATCTTTGCTCTTCCAATGAAATAATAAAATCCATATCTGCTTGACCTTTATATCGATAAAGCAAATAATTGCTTCTGGCAATGCTCGATATGTATTGGAGAAATCGCAAATAGTAAGAACTCATCGGTGAGAAAATACGTATCAATCACAACTGGAACATCAAGAGTGCAGAGCCGGCTAAAAATAGCCCCAAGAAACGAATTATGCTGTCCTGGAGATATTTATGGTTCATGATGTATTGAACGAGTCGATAAAGTCACAGACGGTTCGAGCAAGTATCTTTATTGTCGCCATTCTCTTCGGCGGACTTTTGGTATTGTGTTCCTATCTCCTGCCGATGTTTCCAGTCTTTTCCCGTGCTTCGATCTCCGTTGATTCCAAAACGGTGAATTTCTACTCCGACATTCTTGCTTTAATTGGTGCGATAATGCTGGGGCTTCCTATAATCATCCACGCTGCCAAACAACTCGCAAGCGAATCAATGCACATGGATGAATTGGTAGCATTAGCAGTAATGGCAGCGATAGCGGCTGGTAATTATCAAGCAGCAGGTGTGGTGGCGTTTTTCCTGCTACTTGCTAATCTTATCGAAACACGAACCGCACTGGGGGCAAGGGCAAGTATCGAATCTCTTATTCGGATTTCTCCTACAAAGGCACATCGATTAAGACCCGATGGCAGTGAGGAACTGGTCAAACCGACAGACCTTTCCCCCGGTGACATTATCCGTGTCCGCCCCGGCGATAATATCCCTGCCGATGGCATCATCATATCAGGTTCGAGCTCCATAAATGAAGCCAACATCACCGGTGAATCACTACCGGTGGATAAATCCGTTGGAGACGAGGTCTTTTCCGGCACATCCAATCAGACAGACATACCCGATATCTAGGTATCCCGTGCTGGTGAAGATACTACCCTTGGAAAGGTGCGGAATCTAATCCTTCAGGCTCAGCAAACGCGAACCCCCATCATGCGGCTGATAGACAGATACGCCACCTGGTACACCCCCACCATCATCATGCTTGCAGCAATCGTGTTATTCTTCACACGAAATACAGGAGGAATAGACCGAGCTATCACAATGCTTATCGTAGCCTGTCCGTGCGTTTTAATCCTGGCGGCACCGACGGCTATGGTGGCAGCCTTATCCTGTGCGGCAAGACTTGGGATACTTATCAAGGATGTCTCGATACTGGAAATTGCCAAAAATCTCTCAGCCATCGTCTTCGATAAAACAGGAACGCTCACGACCGGTGAGTTGGCCGTAACACGTCTCCAGCCTGTAAAAGGTATCGATGGAGAAGAATTGCTCAAGGTGGCTGCATCAGTCGAGCAGATGTCTAAACACCCCACCGCAAGAGTAATAACGGACATTGCTGAAAAGGCTAAACTCAAATTAATCGAGCCATCCGATTTTCAGGAAGTCACTGGAAAAGGCGTAATCGGAAAACTCAATGGCTCAATGATACTCGTAGGGCGAAAGACCTGGCTGGCTGAGGAAAACGTGGACCTATCTGCTGCTGATGATCCTGCAATGGCTGAA
>JAGHBS010000071.1 GCA_021160865.1 Planctomycetota bacterium
ATACCGTCAAGCGATACCTCACTTACAAGGGCTTTGAAGTCACGTTGGTTATCAATATTACAGACGTGGATGATAAGATAATTGCTCAGGCGAAGTTGCAGAATCGGCCGATGGAACAAATCGCCCGTGAGGTCGAAGAAGATTACCTAAAATGCATCAAGGCACTGGGCGTCAATAGCGTTGATGTCTTCCCGAGAGCGACGGAGCATATCGACAAAATTATCGAACTCATTCAGCGGCTTATTGATAAAAATGCTGCCTATGTGGTTGGTGGTGATGTTTATTTCGACCATACCGCAGCAAAGGATTATGGGAAACTTTCAGGCAGAAAGGTTGATCAAGCCATGCACGGCTGGCGAGACCTATCGGGCGAAAATAAACGTCATCCTGCAGACTTCGCACTATGGAAAGCGGCTAAACCTGATGAACCGTCCTGGGAGTCTCCCTGGGGAAAAGGCAGGCCTGGCTGGCATATAGAATGCTCGGCAATGAGTATGGCATACCTTGGTGAAACGTTCGATATCCACGGCGGCGGGGTCGATCTAATCTTCCCCCATCATGAAAACGAAATTGCTCAATCGGAAACCGCCACAGGAAAACCCTTTGCAAAGTACTGGATGCACAACGGCTTGACGCGAGTAAAGACCCGCCTGCCGTCAGGACAATGGCAAGATGAAAAAATGTCCAAAAGTCTGGGTAATGTCCGTGAGATTAACGACCTGCTGAAAGACTACACTGGTGAAACCATTCGGGCGTTTATCTTGAGTACGCATTATCGTCGCCCGCTGGAGTTTTCCGACGAGCAACTTGCTGCTGCTGGTAAATCGCTCGAAACGTTCTATCGTCTCTTTGATCGTATCGAACGTATCACTGGTAAAGATGTTTACGCTGGTGGAGAAACGCTGGAAAAATTCGTCGATACCACCCAAAACGAAACAGACAAGACCTTCGTCAAAGAAGTCTTACAACAAAAGCTGAAATTTCACGAAGCGATGGATGACGATTTCAATACCGCCGGTGCCATTGCTGCTTTGCATTCCATTGCCGGTGCGATTAATCGGTATCTCGATCAGAGCGGGGTAGAGAAGACCCGAGAAAAACAGCAAGAAGTACTCCTTGCTGCTGCAGGTGTAACGCTGGTGCAAACTGCACGGATTCTTGGTCTATTTGAAACTCGTCCCCAATCCCCTGCTGTTGAAGAAATCAATACCGACGAAATCGAACGCCTCGTTGCTCAGCGGAGCCAGGCACGGAAGGAAAAGGACTTCGCTCGTGCTGATAAAATACGTGACCAACTTATGCAAATGGGCATAATTCTGGAAGATACCCCCAGCGGGACCATCTGGAGAAAAAAATCAAGGTAAGTGTCTGGCAAGGTGAAAAAAAGATTCCGTATTATGGGGATTGATCCCGGTCTGGATACGACAGGCTATGCCGTGGTAGATTTCTCCCCCAAACCCGACATCGTCGAAGCCGGCACCATTCAAACTGCTACCAGCGACAGTCTGGAAAACAGGATCATCCAAATCTATAACGATCTGATGGAAGTTATTGGCGAATTTGCCCCCGACATCGCTGCCGTGGAGAAGTTGTATTCGCATTATCGTCATCCCCGTACAGCCATATTGATGGGGCACGCCCGTGGAGCGATTTTACTTGCCTGTGCAGCCAGGAAGATACCTGTCTGGGACCTACCTGCAACAATGGTAAAACGTTCACTCACCGGCAATGGAAGAGCATCGAAATTGCAGGTTCAACAAGCGATAGCAAGCATCTGCAACTTGACCAATCTGCCTTTCCCTGCTGATGTCTCCGATGCCCTTGCTATTGCTCTGTGTGCCTCCAAAAGGCTTGAAAATCCTTTGCAAAATACAAAAATCATAAAAGGCAATGATTCATTGCAACTAAAACGACATTTCAATAAACATTGAAAAGATTACAAAACCTTATTCAATGAACCTACTCGATGCGGTAAAATACCATCTGCCCAGCAAGGATGGTTGGGCGTGAGATTGCGGATTTATTAACGGTCTTCACGGATGATTGCACGTATTTCAGGCAGGCTTGAAGAAATTTCCGATGGTTCAGCAATAATCGACCTCGGCGGTGGGGTCTGGTACGATGTGCTGATACCCGCATGCGATACCGACCGATTAAGCAAACAAATCGGGGATGAGATTGTACTTCATACCATCGATTACGTCGAAGGCAATCCGTCGCATGGCTTGCAACGACCACGATTAATCGGATTCCTCACCGAGGCAGATCGGGGGTTCTTCATGCTTTTCACGACGGTAAAGGGAATTGGTGTCCGCAAGGCATTGAGGGCACTAATCAAACCAGTGGCAGAAATTGCTGCTGCTATCCAAGCAAAGGATGTCGATTTTCTTGCATCGCTTCCTGAAATAGGCAAACGAACTGCCCAGCAAGTCATCGCAGAACTTTCCGGAAAGGTCGAACAGTTTGCCGATCAGACAAAACTCCCTCAGGAACAACTACCTGACTACGCCACCGAAGCCATTGCCATACTAATCCAACTTGGTGAGAAACGAAGTGATGCTATCGCACTGGTACGAAAGGCACTGGCAGATGCTCCTGACCTTGATTCGCCTGAAAAGATAATTCAACATTCATACAAATTAAAGGCAACCGGCTGGTGATAATTTATAGATGTACTGGAAAACCCTCGAATAAACCGATTACGGAAGCGAAAATATAGAAGATATGGTGGGAAGAGATAATTGGCTCGCAAAAAGATAATTTCGACCGGAACAATCAGTACCGAAGATGAGCAATTCAACGTATCGCTGCGCCCTCGGCGGCTTGACGAATGTATCGGCTCAGATGAGATGCTCGAACGCATCCGAATTGCAATCGACGCTGCCCGTTCGAGGAATGAGCCGATGGAGCACACTTTGCTTCATGGCCCGCCAGGGCTGGGGAAAACTACACTGGCGTATGTAATTGCAAACGAGATAGGCTCGACGATTAGAATCACTTCAGGCCCTGCCCTGACGCGACCGTCTGACCTTATCGGAATACTAACCAATCTTGAAAGGTGCGATGTGCTATTCATCGACGAAATCCACCGCCTAACTCCTGCTGTCGAGGAATACATCTACCCTGCTATGGAAGAGTTCAAAATCGACTTCGTCGTTGACTCAGGCATACATAGCAGAACGATTAATCTACCGCTAAAACCGTTTACCCTTATCGGTGCAACCACACGGATTGGCTTGTTAAGTCCACCGCTTAGAACACGATTTGGAATCACACATCACCTTTACTTCTGGTCGGAGGATGATTTGCTCAAACGGCTTGAAATGTCGGCCAGGATGCTCAATTTGAAATACGACCCCGATGCCCTCGTTCTGATGAGTCGCCGGGCACGGGGTACGCCGAGGATTGCAAACCGATTGCTTCGACGATGCCGAGATTATGCCGCAGTCAAGGGAAATGGGAAATTGACCGTCGAAATAGTTCAATCCGCCCTGGAACTCGAAGGGATTGACGAACTGGGTCTGGACGAACTCGATCGAAAATTCCTGCGGACCATCATAGATGTATATAACGGTGGACCCATTGG
>JAGHBS010000087.1 GCA_021160865.1 Planctomycetota bacterium
TTGTTACCCCCACAGCCGTCGAAGAGGCAGTAGAACATGCCCGAAAAGAAAATATGCGAATCGGGGAAGCACTTATTGCCTTAGGATTCGCCGACGAGGAGGATGTCACCAAGGCATTGGCGAAACAATACGATATGGAATACGTTGACCTTGAACGTCAATCAATCGGACCAGATTTGCTTAAAGAAATCCCCACCGAGATTATCCGCAGACATATGGTCTTGCCGATAGGGAAAAATGGCTCAAGACTAAAAGTCGTCATTACTGACCCGCTCGATTTAGAAACCCTTGATATGCTCCGCTTCCGGCTCGGGACGGAGATCGAGTGCGCCCTGGCATCAAAAAGCAAACTACGAGATTACATCGACAGATTCGTCCGCTCAGACGTCAGTATAGATGAGGCAGTTCACCAATTCGAAGACCAAGCCGGTGATCTGGAAGGAAAAACCGTAAATACTATCGATATTAATGCATTGGGGGGCGATGAGAATGAAGCCCCTGTCATCCGACTGGTTACCATGCTCATCACCGAAGCAGTCAACATGCGGGCAAGCGATATCCATATCGAACCAATGGCTGACAGGGTACGCGTCAGATACCGTATCGACGGTGTCTGCAGGGAACGAGACAATATCCCCAAACGTATGCAGGGCCCGGTAATCAACCGAATTAAGATTATGGCAGGAATTGACCTGGTTGAAAAGCGCCTTCCTACCGATGGCAGAATTACTATGACCGTGGCGGGGAAGGATATCGACTTCCGCGTTAGCTGCGTACCAGGATACCACGGTGAAAGCGTCGTTCTGCGTATCCTGGACCCGGAAAATGCACGAATGAGTATCGAATCACTCGGTTTTGAGCACGAAGATTATGAGCGATTTTTACGCATCATCAAGCGCCCCAACGGGATATTCCTCGTAACAGGCCCAACCGGCTCAGGTAAGACAACCACACTATACGCAGCCTTGAATGAACTGAATCGGCCAGACAGAAAGATCATCACCGCTGAAGACCCTATCGAATATAACTTTACGGGTATAAATCAGGTCCAGGTAAATGAAACAATAGGTCTAACCTTTGCCAAGATACTCCGGGCAATGCTTCGACAGGCACCGAATATCATCTTGGTGGGCGAAATTCGCGATTTGGAGGTCGCAGAGGTCGCAATTCAGGCTGCTCTTACTGGACACTTGGTTTTCAGTACACTTCATACAAACGATGCCCCCAGTGCAATTACAAGACTTATCGATATGGGCGTCAAACCATTCCTCGTTGCAAGTGCCGTCCAGGCAGTAATGGCCCAGCGACTTGTTCGTGTGATCTGCCCGGAATGTAAAGAGGTCGATCCCAACCCAGACAGAAAAATCATGCGACTTTTGGGATTTACCGAAGACGAGATAAACTCCGTAACTGTCTATCGTGGCAGAGGATGCAGCGCTTGCCATGGTACCGGATACCGTGGGAGAACCGGCATATTCGAATTGATGGAAATGAATTATAGACTCGCAGAGATGACAATGAGACGAGCCCCGTTGAGCGAACTTCGTAAAGAGGCACATGCCTCTGGAATGACGACATTATTACAAGATGGACGCAGAAAGATAATGCGGGGAATCACTACACCCCAGGAGCTGGTGAGAATCACGCAGGTTGCAGAATTAGTGGCAGAATAAGCGGTGCCACCTTTTATATCCCCTTGTATTTACGGATATTAGAAAAAGCTGAAGTGATTTACTGACAGCGAACTATCGAACTGGAAAGGAACGAATAATTTAATTAGGAAGAGGTGAAACAATGGCAACGTTGCAAATTGACAGATTGCTGGAAACTTGTATCAAGCGGGGGGCAAGCGACTTGCATTTACATGTCGGGAGGCCGCCCACGCTTAGGCTTCACGGCAGGTTGCGATCGCTGGAAACAAAGGTGCTTGAGCCGGAAGATACTGTAGCACTGATGAAAGCGATTACCCCTGAGCGTGCCCAGCAGGAACTTCAGGAAGAAGGCGGTACAGACTTTGGCTTTGCCTTCGGCGATGCGGGACGATTCCGTGTCAGCGTCTATCATCAACGTGGAAATATCTCGCTTGCATTACGACTTATTCCCAGCAAACTATTTACCTTTGAGGAAATTGGCCTACCAAACATAGTCAAGGCTCTTTGCCGCCGACCTAAGGGAATATTCCTGGTAACCGGTCCAACCGGTTCAGGTAAAACCACCACACTGGCCACTATGATTAACTACATCAATGAGAACTTCGATAAGCACATAATCACCATCGAAGACCCTATCGAGTATTATCATCCGCATAAGAAATCGATAGTGACGCAGCGAGAAGTCGGCGTGGATGTGCCGAGTTTCAATGAGGCATTGAGACGGGTGCTTCGTATGGACCCGGATGTGATAATGGTCGGTGAGCTGCGAGACTTAGAGACGATGGAATCAGCATTACGAGCAGCTGAAACCGGGCACCTTGTCTTCAGCACCGTACATACCACCAGCGCACAAGGTACTATAACGCGTATCGTAGATCAGTTCCCTGTCAATCAGCAAAACCAGATCAGAATCCAGCTATCGACAACGCTTATTGCTGTATTGTCCCAGACGCTGATACCTCGCATTGACGTCCGCGGGCGAATCGCTGCCTTTGAATTCATGGTCGTGACGAATGCTATTGCAAATCTTATCCGAGAAAACAAAGTTTACCGTATCCCCTCCTCTATCCAGACAGGTAAAAAATTCGAAATGAGATTGCTTGATGAACATCTATTCCAGCTTGTAGTCGAAGGGAAGATCGACGTCAAAGATGCTCTCGATCAAGCCCATGAACCGAGCGCCTTGCAGCAAAAGATAGAGGCATACCGTAAAGGTCAGATTACACTGCCCCAGCGAGAGGAAGCAGCTGAAGCACAAAACCAGCAAGAAGATACTACTGTTCTGAGGAGATAAAGGATGGTCACAGGGTTAGATATAAATGTTGCAGAACTTCGTGGCAGACCCCTCGGCAGGGTACTGGTGAAAATGGGGCTTATTACGCGGGAACAACTCCACGAAGCCTTAGAGGTTCAGCACGAAAAGGGAGGCCCCTTGGGTCAGATACTGCTTGACCTTGGACATATCGATCAGAAAGGACTGACCTTCGCATTGGGCTTCCAGGCAGGAATGGAATATGTCGATCTTGATAAAATTACCGTCCCCGAGCAAGCCCTGAAACAGATACCCTCTCAACTCGCCTTTTCTTGCAAGGTCATCCCCCTCGATCATGATGAAGCCTCCAAGACATTAACAGTAGGTATAGGTTCGGCTGATAATTTCCGCGCGATAGATGATATAAGGACACTAACGGGATTGAATATCATTCCCAAGATTGTTGATCCAGATAAACTCGAATCCCATTTGCACAAGTATTATGACACTGCTACCGAATCCATTGGTGAACTCATCAACGAGATTACGGGGGACGAACAATTAGCCGCTTTGGAAAACCGCGGTGAAAGTATAGACCTCGAGACGATTAAAGAGGCAGCCGATTCCAATCCTATCCGCCGATTAGTCAATATGGTGCTGCTTCAGGCGATTCGTGACCGTGCCAGCGACATCCACTTCGAACCATTCGAAAAAGAATTCAAGATTCGCTACCGTATCGATGGTCTGCTTTACGAGATGGTTCCTCCACCGAAATCTATCGCGATGGCAATTGCCAGCCGAATCAAGGTAATGGCGAATCTTGACATTGCCGAGCGTCGTCTTCCGCAAGACGGCAGGATTGAATTGCTCATCAACAATCAACCGATTGACTTACGTGTCAGCGTCTTACCGACAATGTTCGGCGAAAGCGTGGTTCTGCGTGTATTGGATCGAAGTCAGGTAAGTCTCGATTTGGAGCAGCTTGGCTTTAGAGAAGAGGAATTACGACTCTTCCGTCGGCTGATTCACCGCCCCAATGGTATATGCTTAGTAACAGGTCCAACAGGTTCAGGTAAAACCACCACGCTTTATGCTGCATTGAGCGAGTTGAACGACGTTTCGGTGAAAATACTTACTACCGAAGACCCGGTTGAATATGACATTGATGGACTAATTCAGGTTCAGATTGACCCTGCAATAGGATTGACCTTTGCTCGGTGCTTGAGGCACTTTTTGCGTCAGGACCCGGATATCATTCTCGTTGGTGAGATTCGAGACCTTGAGACGGCTGAAATTGCCGTACAGGCATCCTTAACTGGTCATATGGTCTTCTCGACGCTTCACACCAATGATGCACCCTCTGCCATTGCCAGGTTGCTTGATCTTGGGCTCGAACCTTACCTGATAACAGCCACGCTTGAGGGTGTGGTCGGTCAACGTCTTGTGCGAACCATCTGTCCGAGGTGCAAGGAACCTTATACCCCCACCGAGGAAGTACTTTTAGAAATGCAGCTCAGTCCCGAAGATGTTGAAGGAAAAACCTTCTACCGAGGAAGAGGATGCGACTATTGTCGAGGTACAGGCTATAGTGGACGAACTGCTATTTTCGAAATCATGCTACTCGACGATGAACTACGAGAATTGATTATGAAACGTGCCAGCACCAATACTCTGCGAGAAGCCGCTCGTAAAAAGGGCATGAGAACGCTTAGAGAAAGTGGCCTATTAGCAATATATGACGGGATAACCACTATCGAAGAGGTAATTTCGCAAACTGTATATGAAGAAGACGTAGTGTAAGTCGAATATACAGGAGTTGTAAGATGCCAACTTATTACTACGAAGCAATGAATAGCGTCGGTCAGACTGTCAAAGGTGAGGTCGAAGCCACCTCTACCGAAGAAGCGGTCTCCAAGGTCCGCAGCATGGGGCATTTCCCAACCAAGATAAAGCAACGGGCTGCCAAGAAGACCACCGCCACTGGTAGAGCAGAAGCAAGACCTGCAGCACCTGCAAAGAGACGAAGGGTCGGATCGGTTTCTAAAAAGAAACTGACGCAATTCACTCGACAACTCTCCACGCTTCAGGATGCGGGTCTGCCTCTTTTGAGAAGTTTGAGAATCCTTGAAGAGCAGCAAAAGCCCGGTATGCTGCGAGTAGCAATCCGATTGGTCGCTGACGATGTAGAAGGTGGTTCAACTTTATCCGAAGCGATGGCAAAGCATCCAAAGGCATTTGATAAACTCTACACCAGTATGGTAGCTGCAGGCGAGGCTGGTGGTGTCCTTGATATTGTATTGCGCCGATTGGCTGACTTTATGGAGGCATCACAACGTCTCAAAAGGCGGATTATTGGCGCGATGGTCTATCCTGTCTTCGTCATCGTCGCCGCCCTGGGTATTGTGACACTTATAATGACGTTCATCATCCCCAAGTTCAAAAAGATATTTGAGAGTTTTGGCGTCGGAAATCTTCCAAGCATCACCCGGTTGCTTTTGCGTATCTCATCGTGGTTTAGAGATGATTACGGATGGGCAATTGTCTTATCGCTGCCGCTGGGAATATTCCTATTGACTAAACTTCTTCGTCAAACTAATAGCGGCACCTATTTAGTAGACAAGATAAAACTTAAAATCCCCGTACTCGGGAACATTTTCGCCAAGACTGCAGTTGCTCGTTTTACCAGAACTCTCGGAACGCTTTTGACTGCGGGTGTACCGATCCTCGAGGCGATAAACATCACTCGTGAAACTGCAGGGAACGAGGTCTATGCCCGTGCCCTTGCAAAGGTGCACGATAATATCCGCGAAGGTGAAAACTTTGCTGCTCCGCTTCGTCAGACAAAGGTCGTCGAACCGATGGTGGTCAACATGATTGATGTAGGAGAAGAGACCGGCGACCTTGATAAGATGCTCAACAAGATCGCAGACACCTATGACGAAGAAGTCCAGACGCTCGTGGCTGCATTAGTGAGCATGATGGAACCGTTGATGGTCATAATCCTTGGCGTTATCGTCGGGTTCATCGTTATCGCAATCTTCATGCCACTACCATACCTGATGACGCAAATGGAAAGTCAAAGAAGATAATGAACCATCATGAGGTGAAATTGAACTATGCTTAAAACCGCATCGAAAATTGAACTCCAAAGGCGCATAAGGGCTTCGGGAAAACCTAACTCGACGGTACAATTCCTACCCCGCAAGGCATTCACACTCGTTGAGTTAATCGTGGTAATTACCATAATTACCTTGCTGATAAGCATACTACTACCAGCCCTGTCGAAGGCTAACAAGCTGGCGGCGTGTAGTCGAACCCGTGCACGTGTATCGGAACTTGCTGCTGGATGCGAGGCATACCATACCGACAACGGCTATTACCCCGGTCAACAATATCATAGCGAACTTATGGGAGACGGTGGTAGCTTTACAGGTAGCCAATGGCTGGCAAAGGCGCTGTTCACTAACCCTGCCACAACTCCTTCGTTTCCTCAAGCGAGATACGCTCCGCTTCGTGTGGGAGATGACCTTTTCGATTACCAGAATGGTGGTAATACCTATCCTAACACCATATCCGATCGGGATGATAGTACAGGAACCCCCATGCCCATTCTGTACTACCCTGCCCGTCTCGGTGTAAGCGGACTGGGACAGTACAAGGTGGGAGATAACAGCGTTTACAAAAATTCCGATGGTAGCGACGTCAACTGGGGTGGAAACGGGACGGGACAATCCGCATTCGAGCAATATATAAAGGATCGAAGATTTGGCGGTGATGCCAGCACTACCCCTTATAGACCACAGCAATTCCTCATGATAGCAGCAGGTATGGATCGTAAATATGGAACTAAGGATGACATCAAGTACGGCTGGTAAAAAAGCAAGGGACAATGATGGATACCAATTACATATTATTAGTAACACCCACGAAAGACCGACCAGGGGGCCAATGGCTACCATCGTCGGTAAATTGTCCTCGTTGTAGTTATATCGGCGGTGGGCGAAAACACCAGGTCCGTCAAAGAGCGTTCACATTGGTAGAATTACTTGTAATCATTTCAATCATCGTCTTGCTCATCGGGATTCTGGTACCGGCATTGACATCTTTCCAAAGAAACGCCCTCCGCGCAAAGAGCTTTGCAATAGTTAACATAATAGACGGTGCGTGCAAGTATTACTACGACGATTTCGGCGATTATCCCCCCAGCCACATCGATAACGGTGTTTATCAGAACTGGCCCGATAGTGGAAATTGGTACGGTGGGCTACTAATTGTACTGTTCCTTACCGGATACGCTCCTGATATCGAAACCAAAGGCGACCCTTTTGGAGATAACGACGATAAGAGCATCCTCGAGGACGATGGCAAGGACGGGTTCGGATTCCGAGTTGCTCGCAGAGGAAAAGTTTATGGACCCTACAACGGCGTCGAAAAACTTTCCACCATAAAAGACTTCCACTACTGGGATAGTGGCCTGAAAGACTACTCCGTTGCTTACCCCTTCTTCGCTGATGCGTTTGACGGAAACATTTTATATTACCGCTTTGATAAGAGTAGTTCATCATATCACTCTACTGATAATACTTTAGATGCGACTTTACGGAAATGCGGTGCTAATGGCCCTGATCCCACTTCGGTCCCGTCCATGGACATCAACTATTATGCGCAAGATGCTTCCGGCAGGTTCTATCGTAGCGACTTCATTATCATTAGCAAAGGGGCTAACCGAGAGATGACGTGGAGAAACGACGGCTGGGACCCACCCAGAGAAGGTGATAGCGATGATATTACAAACTTCTTCACACAATAAGAGGTTCACTTATGGAAAAGACTGATATACATCATGGTCGCGGATTTACGCTGGTAGAGATGATAATCGTGGTTATGGTTATCGCCATACTGGTAGGCGTAGTAATCGGCGTCTCCAAGATGGTCTCTGCGCGAGCCGCCAGTGAAAAAACGAGAATGTATATGCAAACAATAATGTTAGCGATTAACACCTATCATGAAGCAACTGGCAATTACCCAGCCCAGGAGACCAGTATTCCTGCCGTGCCTGATGACTGGTATCCAAGAATGAGACCATGGGAAAAGCGTGACAGAATGTGGGCTGCATTTTGCCGTAATAAAAAACTATATCATCAGCTAACTGCAGTACCATCGGCTCAAAAGAAGCTCACTGCACTACCGAAAGATGCCGTTAGCAACATCTATGGGTATGGAGAAAATCTCTTCGTCGATGGCTTTGAGACGTATATGGATTACTTCGAGACTGGCGGTATTGCAGGCTCGCCGGTACTTATCTCTGCCGGTCCTGATCGCACCTTCGATACCGAAGACGATATTCGGTCAGACAATCGATAAAATTTCAAAAATGAAAAAGAGAAGAGAAATTATTGGAATAGCACATCCTGAAAATACAGGCTTGGCCCTGTTCAATCAGGGGGTGGGCTTTACGCTTATTGAATTGCTTGTTGTGATTGGAATAATCGCAATAGCATTATCATTGGTTCTTCCCCCTGCTTCGAAGATTTTCACAACGGCATCGGACGCTCAGGCAAGGCAACTTTTCTCTGCGATGCTCGGTGCTGCTCGTGGAAAAGCCATCGAAAATCAATCTTACGCTTTGGTGCACTGTCAGATCGGGGTTGATGACTCTTGCTGGTTAGCAGTGATGATACACAATCAGGATACAGATAAATTTGAACTGGCGGAAGGTTATCTGCCCCAGCAAGTACCGGGAAATATCGCCTTTGGGGAAATATCTTCTAAA
>JAGHBS010000083.1 GCA_021160865.1 Planctomycetota bacterium
CTGTAATGGCAACGGCGATATGGTCAGCGTGGAAGTTGTTTTCTATTACTGAGCCATGGAAGGTAATCGTGATTTTGCTACCGGTAGGGGTGGTGGCATTTTTCATATCAGCCGTTATAATGCGTTGCAAGGAACTACCCGAACTTTTCCAGCGGGCATCTTCAGTGAGAGGCGATGATGAATAATCTAATTGATGAGAAATATACTCGTATGAGCAAGGATGAACTTGTCAGACGGATTGCTGAGAGGAAGAGACAATTAGGCGATTCGGTTTGCATCCTTGCCCATCATTATCAGCGCGACGAAGTCTTCCAATTTGCTGATTATACCGGCGACAGTTTGAAACTTGCTCGTCAGGCAGCTGCTTCTGGGGCGAAATATATCGTCTTTTGTGGCGTGTATTTCATGGCGGAGTCTGCAGATATTCTTACCGGCGATGATACCGCGGTTATCTTGCCGGAATTATCTGCTGGTTGTGCCCTTGCGGATTTTGCCTTACCTGAAGACGTTGCTCGTGCAATAGAGCGGATTACCGAGGCTGTCGGTGAGCAAGTTGTCGTGCCAATTGCTTATATCAACTCCTTTGCTGCAGTCAAAGCCATCGTGGGTAAAGCAGGTGGGGCTTGCTGTACATCTTCGAATGCTAAAAATGTCTGTCAATGGGCTCTTTCCGATAAAGCCAACGGCGGTGCCGGGGCTGATAAGATATTTTTCCTTCCCGATAAGCACTTGGGGCTAAATACCGCCGTTGCAATGGGCTTCAAGCCCGACGATTGCGTTCGATATGATCCTTCGCTCGATGATGGCGGGCTAACTGATGAGCAGATACGCTCTTGTAGGTTCATCCTCTGGAACGGCGAATGTTATGTCCATCAGGTTTTCACCGTAGAACAGGTTGAACGAGCGAGGAGGGACAACGAAGGAATAAAAATTATCGTGCATCCGGAATGTCCCCACGAGGTAGTATCATCGGCAGACCTTGCCGGTTCGACCGAACAGATAATTCGAGCGGTGGAGGATTCACCCGCAGGTAGCTGCTGGGCAATCGGGACTGAAGTGAATATGGTAAGCCGATTAGCCCGAAATCATCCTGACAAACACATTCAATTGCTATCTGATACACCGGCTGAATGCCTGACGATGGCGAAGATTGATTTGCCCCACCTGTTATGGGTACTGGACAATCTTGTTGAAGGAAGGGTAGTCAATCGTGTAAGCGTCGAGGTTGATATAGCGTCTGATGCACGTATCGCATTAGAACGGATGGTTACAATCAAGCCCCAGGCAGGGGCATCGGCAGCAGATAAATGAGATATTGCAAGCGGACGAGTTCTAAAATTGTTTTCGAGCCGATTAGCAGATTCTTGGTAGGTCTTGCCCGTAGGGCATCTGGATTATCCTCTTCCCACCGCTTCGAGTAAGTAGTTCTACCAAGGGGAAATCGTCAACCTTGCCAATTTCACCTATCACGTTAGCCTTACTTGCAAGGCTGTCTTTACGAAGGAGTTTTACCGCTTCATCGGCAACGTCAGCCGATACCACTGCAACCACCTTGCCTTCATTAGCGACGCTAAGTAAGTCGAATCCGAGCATCTCAGCAACGGCAAGGGCGGTAGGGTCGATGGGGATTTCACTCTCGCGTATCTCGATACTTCTACCAGTAGCAGCAGCAAGTTCAGCCAGGGTGGCGGATAATCCGCCACGGGTCGGGTCGCGCATCCACTTGACTTTTGCGCCGAATGACTCGATTAACTTCATCGTCAGGTTATGAATAGCGGCACAGTCGCTTATGAGCGAACCAGTGATGTCAATCTTAAGCCCCTCTCGCTGAGCCATCACTGCCATACCGTGCTGACCGATTGGTCCTGATATTATTATCGCATCGCCAGTTTCGTTGCGATCGAACCCTACCCTTGCTTGGCGAAGTGGTAATCCTATTCCTGCGGTGTTGACTGTTATACCCGCGGTATCTCCGTGCCGTTCAATTACCTTGGTATCACCGGTGACGATGCTTACCCCTGCTTTTTTAGATGATTTACCTGCCGAGGTCAGGATGCGCTTGAGTAAACCGATTTCAAATCCTTCTTCCAGCACTAATGCCAGGCTGATAACGATGGGTCTTGCCCCGCAGACGGCTAAATCGTTAATCGTCCCGCAGACGCTTAATTTCCCTATATCTCCGCCGGGAAACTCTATCGGCTCGACGGTGTAACTATCGGTTGTGAAGATGATTTTTCCCACATCAGGAATTTCTATTGTTGCAGCATCTTCTAACGATGAGGCATCCTGCCCGCCGATTGCCGGTAAAATAACCTGGCTGATAAGTTCGTTTGTGAGTTGTCCGCCCCCGCCGTGGGCAAGGAGTATCTTACCTGACTGATTCATCGAGATGTTCTCCCTCAATGTCGATCATACTTATAGTAAGCGGCACAAGAGCCTTCCGAGGAAACCATACAGGGCCCGATGGGTTCACGAGGCGTACAGATTGTACCAAAGAGTGGACATTCTGGTGGAATGCACTTTCCCGAAATTACTTCCCCGCACCGACAGCCCGGCGGGTCATGCTCTTCAAACACCGGTAGATTAAATCTCTTATCAGCATCGAACCTGCTAAATCGTTCCTTCAGTCCAAGCCCGCTGGCTGGGATTATTCCTATGCCCCGCCAATATGTATCGATTACGTCGAAGGTCTCATGGATGACTTCCTGGGCGTGCAGGTTTCCTGTCTCGGAGACGGCTGGATATACACAGCAAGCAGCAGGGGATTGTTCTGCAAGCTGACGAAGGATTTCGCATATCCCTTTCAAAATTTGCTCATCGTCGAACCCCGCCACCACGCAAGGGCGGGCGAACTCATTGACGATTGGTTCATATACTCGCCAACCGGTAATCACGCTGACATGCCCCGGACAGAGAAAACCGTCGATACGAATATCCTTATCGTTCAGCAATGCCCGCATAGCAGGGATTACCAATTTATGACTCAACAAGGCCGAGAAGTTTTCTACGCCTTCTCGATCGGCCTTTTGTATGGCAAGGGCGGTAGCAGGGGCGGTCGTTTCAAATCCGATGGCGAGGAACACCACCTGCTTATCCTCACATCGGCGGGCGAGGTCAACGGCTTGATGGGCAGAATATACAACTTCTACCTTTCCACCCTCGCCTCGGACTGCCTCTAATGAACCAGTCGCCCCCGGTACACGAACCATATCGCCATAGGTTGCGATAATAACGTCGGGTTGACGGGCAAGATAGACGGCTTTGTCCACATAACTTTGACCGGTAACGCAAACCGGGCAGCCCGGTCCTGAAATCAATTTCAAACCCTTCGGGAACGTTGCCCGCAGGCCAGATCGACTGATGGATACGGTGTGCGTGCCGCAAATCTCCATTATCCGCACATCGTCCCTGCCCGAAGATAAGAGTGTATCCCAGTAGGCGTCGATCTTCTTTCGTATCTCGGCGATGCGATTCATGCGATTCTCGAGAATATTCATAGCAGATGCATTTATCGGGTTGGGACTATCGCTTTTGTAATTCGTCCATCTCGCGCAGGACGGCGAATGTTTCACGCACGTCTTTTTCGTCAAGTATGGTGATGGTATAGCCGGCGTGGACGAGTACCCAATCGCCGACCTTTGCTTCTGGAGTGAGGGTAGTATCAGCCCTTACCTTTGCACCGGCAAGGTCAACCGTGGCGATATGTTGGTCTAACGATTCAATCTTAGCAGGTATCGCCAGGCACATTTTGCTTGCTCCATTTTGCGATTTCCACCTTCTGCTTCACACGACTATCGGCAATAACCGCCTGTCCCAGCGAGATACCACCATCGTTGCAGGGTATCTGCCGATGTGTCAAGACCTCCAATCCTTGAGATTGCAGCGAGTTCACCAGCCTGAGCGTCAAGTACTGATTTGCAAAGCATCCGCCCGAAAGCACGACGGTTTTCAGGCTGGTATTTTCAACGGCTCTCATCGCTGATGCATATAAGAATGATGCAGCCGTATTATGAAACCTTGCAGCGATTATCCCCACGTCAACCTTATGGATAATGTCTTCGACGATTTGCCTTATCATCGCCCTGACATCGATTTGGAAAGGTTCATCTTGGCTGATTGCGAAGGGATATTCATCGTCAATTCCCTTCTCAATGGCGGCTTCGAGAAGCATGGGGGCTTCTCCTTCATATCGGTTTTCACTTGCTAATCCGCAAAGGGCGGCGATGGCGTCGAAAAGTCGCCCAAGTGAACTGCTCTTCGGACAATTAAGCCCCTTGTCCATCTGTTCGATGATAGCGTGCAATTTTCTTTCATCCAGGTTGAGATTTTTCACGATGAGTGTATTTGCAAACTCCTTGCCGAGTGCGTCTCGCAGGAGTGCTAAAGCTGGCCTTGCTGTTTCAATAGAGGCAGCATCACCGCCGGGAAGGAGGAAATATCGCAAATATCCCAGGCGGACGAAATCCACCAATGATACCTTCATCACCTCACAGCCCCATACTGCACCATCGCTGCCGTAGCCGGTACCGTCACAGATTAAAGCAACTGCCTCACCGTCGAAACCATGCTCTGCCATACAGGCAGCAGCATGTGCATGATGGTGCTGGATGCGAATTATCGGCAGCGGTTTCCTACCTGCCAGCTTCCCGGCGGAGCGATCAAGGGCATAAACGGTCGAAAGATATTGAGGATGCATATCAGCAGCAACAATGTCTGGTGAAAGGTCAAAAAGATTTTCAAGATCATTAATGACCCTTATGAAGTGTCGGTATGCCCGACCGTCTTTCAAGTCTCCAATATGCTCGCTAATGATGGCTTGATCGTTGCGGAGAATGCAGATGGTATTTTTCAATTCTGCCCCGACGGCAAGTATGGTTTTTGCCTCAAGATTTTCGGATTCCTTGTGGGTGTGGGTGGTTGAAATGAATGAAGATTGTTTGTCCTTGGAAAATGTCAGGCGCATCGGACGCGGGGCATACCCTCGAGCACGCCTGAAAATCATAATGCTACCATCAGTGCGAACCTGAACGACGCTGTCGTCAATGCTCCTTTGAATCCTCCGATTATGTACGAGGATGGCATCGGCAATCCTGCCCAGGTGTGCTACGGCATCGTCATTATCCTTTATCAATGGTTCTTCTGAAACGTTGCCGCTGGTCATAATAAGAGCAGGTAAGTCTCTGGCAGCAAAGAGCAGGTGATGGATCGGAGTATATGGTAGCATTATCCCCAGCGTGGATAGCCCTTCAGCAACGTTTCTGGCGATGGGTGCATCGTCGCGACGTTCAAGCAAGCAAATCGGGCATTGCGGACTGGTGAGCAGTTTTTCTGCCTCGGCAGGAACGTGACATATCTCCTTTGCCTTCTCCAGATTAGCTACCATCAAGGCAAACGGCTTGGCTTGGCGATTTTTCCGCCGTCTAAGTCGGTTTACGACGTGTTCGTCGTCGGCTCTGCATGCAAGATGAAATCCACCAAGCCCCTTAATAGCGACAATTCGACCATTCATAATCAAATCGGCAGCCGTTGCAATTGGATCATCACAGAAAATCTGCTTGCCACGGTTATCAATAAGCCAGCATTTAGGCCCGCATTCTGCACAGGCAACCGGCTGGGCATGAAATCGCCGATCGGCAGGATCATTGTATTGCGATGCACACAATTTACACATGGGAAAGTCCGACATCGTGGTATTTACCCTGTCATACGGAATACGCTCGATGATGGTGTACCGCGGGCCACAATTGGTGCAATTAATGAACGGGTAATGATAGCGAGGATCATCTGGATCGAATAACTCCCGCAGGCAATCTGAACACGTTGCAATGTCGGGCGTCACCTGTGCATCAACTATCTCGCCTCCTTGGCTTGGGCGGATTTCAAAATCCTTCTCATCCCCGCAAAGGGGCAATTGCGTTCGCTGATATTTTTGAATGCTTGCAAGGGGTGGTAATTCATTCATCAGCCTGCAGGTGAATAAATCAATCTGGCTTGCTCTTCCTTGCACTTCAATCGTCGCACCGGAAGAATCATTAATCACCCAGCCAGTCAGCCCGATGTCCCTTGCCAGGCGGTAAACGAACGGACGAAATCCGACACCCTGCACCTGCCCCGATAAGGTAATTCGCTCACGTTTGTATGGAGAATCCTTCACAGTCATTCTGATTATCTGCAGTAGTATCCCGCATCTACCTTAGACTTATTAGCATATACCTATTATCTATTATGAGCAAGTTGTTGCTCCGTTATTGACTTCTACTGCTGCTTTGGCTACCAAAAGGCGTATGCGAATTCGCAGATTGGTAAAATCGACATTGATAATTTTCGTGATTTTGATTGCTTTATCGGCGGCTGTTATCGTCGGTTTGGCTGATCGTGTACCCGAAGATTATCGTATAGCCATTACAAGAATTACTTTGCTTAGCGAGATAAACAAGCCTGAAGAAGACCCTCGTCGGGATTTCGCTACGCTTGTAAGCGAGTTTAGTGAGAAGATTGGCAAGGGTAAACCGGTTTGGTTTACTATCACTGCCGATGAGGTGAATCTTTCTCTGGCGTCAATGGATGAAATTGCCTCTTACTATCCTACTTCCCGCCCAATCCGTCCATCCCCGATTTTACAAAGGGCTGGTTTTACCGGTCCGGTGGTGGCAATGGACGATGGGATATTGACGCTGATGGCGTGGTCAACGAAATACAATAAGGTTATAAGCGTCGATGTTAATTTCGTCTTCGATAGGGCTGGTAGCGTTCGTATGCAGATTATTGCACTTCGCATCGGTCTGGTGCCCGTTCCAAAGTTTTTTCTCGAGAAGGTAGTATCACATCTTCGTGAGCGAATCTGCCGGCTGCTGGAGCGCTTCAAGGGAGCACAAGGTAATTATGAAAACGATGTAAAGGGAATCGTAAAATTGCTGCAGACCCTGGCAAATATGCTTGATGGAAAGCCTGTCAGAACCGAAATCAAATGGAAGTTGGGAGCGGCTAAACATATCATGATTGATGCTATCGAAATTACTGATGGCGTGATGAAATTGCACTTCTCTCCAACGAGATGATAATCCTGAAACATCCGCGAATCAGTGGAGCATGTAGATAATGAAGTTTGTTGCGTTGAATAGACTGTGAATAAGAATTGGGCTAAACAAGCGTCCTGTCCTTTCGTAATTGTATCCGATTACTACCGAAAGTACGAATAATGCCAGTAAATCTTTTGGTTGAGTGTAATGGGCTGCTGCAAATATGACTGATGTGGCAAGAATAGCCCACCAGGGATGATTAAAAAGTCGGCGGAACATCGACTGAAATAATCCTCGGAAGAATAATTCTTCTGCTAACGGTGCCAGTATCACCGCAGTGATGATAGCTATCGCTAACCATGTGGGATTAGCCCTGGGAATGAATTTTAATAGGCTATGAACGTGAAGCATGCTTTTGGGAAGAACCCATTGCATCAATTGTTCAGCAAGGTAGCACAATGGAACAGCCAAGAAGAAGGCGACGATAGCCCTTGCCAGATCAGTCAACCAACGCCGACCACTTAATCCCAGCCCTCTCCGAATGCCCCACCGAAAGCACATCGACCCGACCGCAAGACTCAGTGCAATCATCACTACATCAGCGAACATGGTAGCAGGTATTTCCACGGTTGGGGGGGTAGGCTTGACTTTTGTTAGGTCAACTCCCTGTAATCGAGCAGCAGCAATGCCAACCACAGATCCACAGATAAGCGATACAATAAGAACCCCTATTATGTGAAGTATGTTAATGCTGTTTGGTCTTGAAGGGGTGCCTTTTAGAGAGAGTTTACCCCGGCGAGCCACGCGAACAATAATCCATAATAGTAAGATAAAGGTTCCGATAGCCAGCAGCGTCAGTGTAGCCGAATCAGCTGGTGAGAGTTTTGCTGTTGATAATATTGATGGCGTTATATTCATCGTACCGTTTGACATTGTTTTATATCTTGATAATGTAATAATCCAATGCGATGAATATATTAGACCAAATCGTCCAATCCAAGCGTAAAGAACTCGCCAAACGCAAAAAGGCTCGTCCGATTGAGCAGGTTAAGGCGGATCTCTCTGCAGCGCCGCGTGTGCGAAATTTCTTTACTGCCTGTACGAAAAAACCAAGTAAGCTTGTCAATGTCATCGCCGAAATTAAGAGACGCTCACCATCAGCAGGGGAAATTCGCAAGGATTTCGATCCCGTCTCAATTGCCCTTGAATACCAATCCGCCGGTGCCGATGCAATAAGCGTACTAACCGATGAAGAATACTTCGGTGGCTCGCTTGAGGACCTAAAAGCCGTTCGGCAAGCAGTGAATCTTCCGGTCTTGAGAAAAGACTTTATTATCGACCCGTATCAGGTCTACGAAGCCCGTGCTGCTGGTGCCGATGCTATATTGCTCATTGCTGAATGCCTAACTCCCGGAGAATTGATGGACCTGATGATACTATCTGCCTCGCTGAAATTGACCTGTTTAGTAGAGGTTCACGGTATAGAAAACCTGATGCAAGTCCGCTCGATGATAGGTTTCCCCCACGCCTCTTATAGCCTGCTCGGGATAAATAATCGAGATTTGAGAACCTTCCAGACGGATATTACAACAACAATACGAATGACAGAACTGGTGGAAGATAAACGCACGTTAGTAAGTGAATCGGGGATTAGCAAACGAGACGATGTCCTTCGCCTTCAGCAAGCAGGCGTAAATACCATTCTAATCGGTGAAACGCTACTGCGCTCCAATGGAATCGCCATAAAAATGCAGGAGTTGTTCTCAATCTCACGTGATTAGAACAACTCCTGAGTTTTGCTACTTTGGTGCTTTTACGATATGTATTTTACCACTTTACTCGTTTGTAATAATACAATTCGCCTGGGTCATTTCGACCATTGCCATTAGTGTCGATTAAGTATGGATTATCTTTTCTGAGAGGTGTGGCATGGCCGTCGCAAAATACAAAATTGCACCACGTTTTATCACGATGATAAAACGTGGGTGAACGGCTCGGAGGATCTTCGGGTACGGAGCTTGACCACATACCGTCATATATACCATGTCCGCGATAACTTCCGTAGACACTGGCAACGGGACGGTCCCCATAATACCAGGATTCCCATTCCTCACCCAGCAGAATCGTATCGGCAGGTATTTCTACATCGCTGGTCTTATAGACTGATCCGTGTTCGGTATATG
This sequence comes from Planctomycetota bacterium, assembly GCA_021160865.1. GTDB lineage: Bacteria > Planctomycetota > Phycisphaerae > SM23-33 > SM23-33 > JAGHBS01. The sequence goes on from JAGHBS010000083.1 coordinate 9,203, forward strand.
GAACCTCTCCCTCGTAATTTACGACACCCTGGCAGTTTGACAGTCCTATTCCGCAAGGAGAAGGTCCTCTATACGATACATTGATATTCATAGCGTAGGAACGAGGATGATAGCCCGAACCCCACCAGGAGCGGTCCAGCTTGTCGCTCGGACATTTCAAAAGATCGAGCGAATCAAAGTACTTGGGCCCATATTTTTCTCCAATACCATTGGCGTGCCACCAACTATTATCGCCGTATAGTCTTTGATCCCAAATTGGAGACTCTCCACCCCACCCTGCTGCTGCTGGATACCAATCATTGTTATCAGCAGTATACATGGCGTAAGCAGTACCGAGACTCTTTAGGTTTGTCCTGCATACGACCATTCTGGCTTCTTCCTTTGCTCTGTTGAGCGCCGGTAGAAGGATTGAAATAAGCAGAGAGATAATAGCCACTACGACAAGCAACTCGACTAAAGTAAAACCACCTCTTCCTTCTTTTGATTTTAGATCTGTGCCGTACACTTTCATTCTCCTTTATATTCTCTCAAGATGATTACTATAATTCTCTTCACCTCATATATTATACACTAGCAAAAATCCGTTTGAGTAGCAAGTTTTTACAAAGTTTCTGATTATTTTTAACACCGTCAGATACCATAGTATCTGTGGATTTTAGTCTCCGCATCGCCGATAGATGAGATATTCATGTTTACGGCCTTTCTCGCTTTCGTCCTCATTTAAAAATATACGCCTTTCACGGGACTGTGTCAATGGAAAAATCAATGATTTTCGCAATAGTTGGTGAAGTAGCGCTTATAAGGAAGAATATCATTGCCCGGAACGCTTGTGGAAAAGGGCAGACGTTTTACGAATGTATATTGGACGTATCATATTGTATTGACAGAAGTTACCCTTCAATGCCATCCGCCTTGCCACTTTCCAAAGGCACTGGGCGGTTGGATACCACAGTTCTTTCGGTGCGATTGTGATACCCTGAGCAGAAATTTTTTGATGATATGCAAGGGCCTCCCCTGTCAGTGTTATTGGCTTGGGAATTTCGGTGAGGAAATCTGTTTCTTTTAGCACCCTTGCAGGAAACGATGCGATTAATTCCCCTGAAGCGGCTTTGCGATATATAGCTGAGTATAACTCCTGCTTGCCTGCATCCATAACCACGCCGAGGTATTCGGTTTTGAGTCTTCCTGAGGAGAAGTTTTCTGCAACGACTTCGGTACTCGGCACCGTAACGCATCGGAGTTTCGGCTCCGGGCGAATAAACTCAACCGCCTGTAACAGCGTCTTAGCTACCGTTATCCCTATTCGCAAGCCCGTAAAACTACCCGGACCGATTGAGATGTAAACTTCGTCAACGTCGTCGGGCTGAAGTCCATTTTCCTCAAGCAATTCTGCAAGTCGGCTAACAAGTTGAACTGCCTGTCGGCGGTTAGCATCAAAGTCAGCCGTTGCAATGAGGCTATCATTCCGCCCTAATGCGATCCCGCCATAGCGACTTGACGTCTCTATTGCGATGGAAATAGTTTCATTGGCATCTTTCACCATGGGAATAATTCTATCGATTTTGAAGCAATGAAACCAGAAAAGATGAGTCATAAGCAAAGTCAATCTCATCTATGCTGGTAATGCCGTTAACCGTGAGGTAAGATACGACTTTGTTTAATCGTTTGACTAATATCCCATCCAGAACTGCCTGAGGATGAAAGTAGATAAGACAGAAGTAGAAGCAGAAGATAGGCATAAGCCTTCTTACAAGAAGCGCTGTCTCAGTAGGATTTTGGCGATTCTATTCGTTATTTTTGCATTGCTTATTTGGTCGCTGCCCTATGTTGCATCAACGACAGCAGTCAGAAAGATAGTAGAAAAGACGATAGATTTCATAATCTTTGGGCATATCAAGATTGATGAAATCTCACTTCGATGGACCGAGCCCTGCAGAATTAGCGGAATAAAGGTACAGGATGCCTCAGGCAGAGAGGTTTTGCAGATAAACTCAGTTGTATGCTCGCAAGGTTTGTGGCAGATTCTAACTTCACCAAATGATTTCGGAAAGATTGAGATTTCTAACCCCAAGATTAATCTCTATATAAAC
>JAGHBS010000078.1 GCA_021160865.1 Planctomycetota bacterium
CCTCTGGCATCGGCCTCGGCGATGTATTGCTCCAATTCCTTAGGCGTGCGATGCGCACTGAGAACTTTCAATTCAAAACTCACCCCCAGCATCTCGAGCTGTTTAGTACAATGCGAGACGATTTCACTATCACTTACCGAACCCATTATGACTGTTACTTCTGGTGCACGTTTTCCCATAGCGATTTTGCTCCAAATTCAGCAATTTTAGGACCAATCTGCATTTTTTCTCACGTGTCCGTCTATGTAGGAGGTTCAAACTTAAATGCCACCTTAATGCTCTTATTTTTACCTTTATTCAAGACTGCCTTCAAAGCAAGTTTATACTCATGCAGCGGGAATGTCCCTGTCAATAGGATAGATACATCACAAGTAGATTGCAGCATCAATTCGTGGACGAGTTGATAGGTTTGTATTTCTCTGCCTTGGTATCTTTCAATGCTTCTGCCGTAGGCACCGATGACGGTAAGTTCTCTGAACCAGATTGGCGTCATGTCCGTTCCTCTACCGTGGCCGGTGCCGATGAGAATTACCTGCCCACGGGCAGCAGTCCATTTCAATGCTTCCTCGATTGTTTCTTCGGCACCGACGCATTCGAATACCACATCGTATCCGCCTGAGAGCATCAAGTTGCCGAAACGGGCTTGCTTGACGGTTGCGTCTGTCTTTTTGGCGATTATTTTGAACCGCTCGTGCTTATCGGCAGGGGGGTAAAGGATATCATCTGCTCCGAATTCTTTGGCAATCTGTCCCTGGTGCGGATAACGGGCAATGATGTCAATCTTGCCATCAAAGCCGATTTGTCTCAGCGCCCAAACGACACCAAGACCGAGTATCCCCGCACCGTAAACCAAAACATGATTGGCATCGGTCAAATCCGCCCGAAGTACAGCGTGCAGGCTACAGGCAAGTGGATCGGTGAGGATTGCTTGGGTATCGGTCAGATTTTCGGGCACTTCTACAAGTTGCGAAACGTGGGCTAAAAAGTACTCTGCCCACGAGCCACCGACCGCACCGCAATATCCCAACGATGTGCCAGGTGGTAGGCGCGATGTTCCTTTCCCATCGGCAGAGAAGTTCTCACAGGCGCCGAAGTTGCCCTGACTGCATGGCTTGCAAGGTGGGTAAATCCCGCGTACCTTACAGCAGAGCGTTGGCTCGACGCAAACCCGCTTGCCAATCCATCTCGAGTCCACCGCCGAACCGACTTTCTCCACGACGGCAACGTTTTCATGGCCGGGGATCATCGGCAAGGTCGTGTAGCATTGTAGGATGGAATTAACTGGCTGACGCTGGGCGATTATCGCCAGGTCCGATCCACAAATGCCCCCGAGAAGCGTTCGACAGATGACCCATTCATCGGTAGGGAGTTCAGGCAACGGCACCTCACGAAGTACCAACCCGTTGAGCCTGCTAAGCAATGCACCCTTCCAGAACCGCTTGAGCAAATACGCCCCTGCCCAGCCAGCAGGATGAATATCATAAAAAAGTGCCTTCATCTCGATAGGAATTGATACAACATCACAAGGCGAAATAAAAGATGATTTTACCTTTGACCATTGGGGCGATAAGATATTTGACAAAGGTGCGTTAGAGGAGCAGTGAAGATATGAGTGGTTTAAAATCGGTTGGCGTGTCGGTAGTATCGTCGTTGTTCTGGTTTATCCTGCAAGGTTGTAAACCGCCAGCAATTACATTTCCGTCCAGCCCCATTCGGCAGGACCCCAGCCGAGTTGACTTTGATACTGATAACGATGGGAAGGCGGATTTCTTCTGTTTGATAAATCAGGCGGGAAGAATTGACAGAATTGCCTACGACCGTAACGCCGATGGTGAGCCGGACGAGATAATCAACTTGGACGCAATAGCCCCTCAGCATTGTCGGCATCTGGTAATCGTGCTGGATGGCTTTCCGTATGATGTGGTAAAGGAGTTTTATCAAGCCGGCCATCTGCGGATGTTCCACCCCCCTGCAGTGGTAATTCCACCCTACCCGGTGATGACCGATTTAGCCCTGGAGGATGCCTTCGGGTATATCCCCTGCGAGGGTATCGAGGCAAAGTACTACGATCGCAAAAAGGGCAGGATAGTCGGCGGGACGTGGGATTACCTCGCTGGTAAGAACGAACCGTTCGTAAAGATAATCGATTACCGCGGGCCAACGCTCAACGATGCATTTCTCTATCTGTATCCCAAGGCAATGTTCGAGAAGGAAATCAACGAGGTAAAGCGGATATGGGATCGCCGAGAAGGGGCAGAGACGGTCGTGTACCTTGTCTCGTCAGCCGGGCTCGGCTCAAGGATGGCTAAGGAGGGAGAAATCTACGCACTAAAAAGGTGCGAGCAACTTATCTACCAGATACTCTTCGAGACGCATGGATTGGTAAAAATCACGATGTTTGCCGATCATGGGCAAACCAATATCACATGCAAGTCCGCCAAACTTGATGAATACCTGAAAAGCGAAGGCTATCACCTGACCGATCGGCTGAGAGACGATAACGACGTTGTACTTATCAAGTTCGGCTTAGTGACATCAGCAGCTTTGAATACGCGAAATCCAGCCAAGCTGGCTGACGACCTCGTGGAAAATGATAAGGTCAAACTGGTTAGTTACGTGCAGGGCGATACGGTTATCGTCTGCTCCAAGGACGGAAAGGCGAGAATAAAATCGACCGACGGTGAAACGTTCCAGTACGAACCTATCAGCGGCGATCCTTTGAAGTTAGCAGACATTGCCAAGGGAAAAGTCTCAGGCAGGGAAATCCTAAAACTCACTGCTGACGGTAAACATGAATATCCTGATGCGTTATATCGACTTTGGCGGGCGCATTTCTGTTTAGTGGAAAATCCGCCCGACGTCATCGTCAGCCTGGATGATCATTACTACAATGGTGCTGCTGCCTTTGCTGGTGCAGTAACGATGGCTTCGACGCACGGGGGGCTTAACTGGGCAAACTCTGCTACATTCATAATGTCAACCGCAGGCAAGATTGCCGGACCAATCCGCAGCGAAGACATTCCCCTTATCGTCGGAAAATTCTTCAAAAGAACCTTCCCTGCAAATAAATAAGCAAATAAATAACAGAGGTTCACGGCTGGGCTTTTATGGATTTCATCCTGCCAGTAAAGATTTATAATTTCGGGCCTGGGGTGATTTGAAGGTCGCAAAAATTACTTCGATTGCATGCTTCATCTTTTCACCGACTTATTTCACGCTCATTGAGAAGGATTTGCCCCGATTTTGGTAAGAATGGTTCTAATTCGTTGTCTGACTTCCGGATCAGGGTCATTGAGATATTTTTTGAGTAGCGGGGCAACAATGCTTCCCATATTTATCAGGGCTTGCTGAGCCTCTTCGCGATCCTTATAAACCGGTGAAGATAGAAGCGCGATATACTTCTCAACCTGCTTTATTGTTCCCTGTGGCGGAACGGCAGAAGGACGATTAACAGTGCGGATATTCCCAGCATGAAGAGCAACGGTCGGACCTGGAACGATAGCAAAGTGAATTACGCATCCTGTAATCTTCCCTCGCAGAATCGAGCCGTCCCACAAGGTCACAGCCACTTTGCACGAATGCTCACCGGGGGTAAAGGTCATTCTGCTGATATTTTCAGGATTGATGCTAACTTTACCGAACTCGGTCTCCAAACCGATGACATCATCGTCAATTCGTCCAAACAATTTATCACCGTTAGTAAGATCAACGCTGGTAAGTTTCTCACCATTTTGGGGTGATTCATTATTGAAGCGGAATGTGCATATCAGATCGCGAGGTATTTTCAA
>JAGHBS010000198.1 GCA_021160865.1 Planctomycetota bacterium
CAGTAAGACCTCGTGCGGAGCATCAGCAATCTTTTTCGATACCACGTTGCGAATCTTTCCCAATTCCCGCATGAGGTTTTCCTTGGTATGAAGCCTGCCAGCAGTATCAATTATCAAAACATCTGCTTTTCGGGCGATGGCGGCATCGCAGGCATCGAAGGCAACAGCGGCAGGGTCGGCACCTTGAGCGCCTTTGACGATGTCAGCTCCAATTCGATCTGCCCAGATACTCAATTGTTCGACTGCTGCTGCTCGGAAGGTATCAGCCGCTGCCAGACAGACTTTCTTACCTTGTTGTTTGAACAGATACGCCAGCTTGGCTATCGAGGTGGTCTTGCCCGAACCATTGACCCCGACGACGAGTATTACGGTGGGAGGTTTTTCTGCCATTCGGATAGACCGATCGGCTTGAGGCCAATATTTCTTCATCTCACTCTTGAGATATTCAAGGATCTGTTCGCTATTTTCGATTTTATGTTCTTTATAAGCGGCTTGTAGATCGTCTCGGATTTTCGAGGCTGTTTTTACACCGATGTCAGCCAGTATGAGTTGCTCTTCGATTTCATCGAGCAGTTGCTCATCAATTTTTCTCCCTGCGAGGAGATTTTTTAAAGGGCTGATGAGTCGCTGGTGCGTCTTTGCAAGCCCACCTCTTAATCGTTCGATAACCGTTTTGAAAATCGCCATCTGTGTAAGTTCACTCCTATTTTGCTATTAGTACAAATCACCATTATTATTTATCAACATCCTTTTCGGGTATGATTTTTTTGGCAATTGCATCGAGTAGGCCGTTGATGAACCTGGCTGATTCGGACGATGCAAACTCTTCTGCCAGCAGTATCGCTTCATTTATAATCACTTTTACGGGCGTGTTGCTGGCAAGCATTTCCCAGATTCCAAGACGGAGGATATTCCGTTCAACAAGCCCGATGCGGGAGATGTCCCAATGCTCACTTTGGGACTTTATAATTTTGTCGATTTCGCTCTTCTGCGAGAATGTTTTGTTTATCATTTCTCTGGCAAGCGTGATAACTTCAGCAGGCTCTTTGCTATTTTGAAGAAAATCAAAAAGGGGTTCTTCTCCATCTTGCCCCTGAACGTCGAGGCAGCAAAGCCCTTGTAGGGCTAACCGTCTTGCTCGATGGCGTCGTTTCACGGCTTGGATTGCGACGAGGGAATCTGGCTTAGTAGATTGACCATCTCGATAGCAGATAAGGCAGCTTGAGCGCCTTTGTTTCCACTCTTTGTACCTGCCCGTTCAATCGCCTGCTCGATGGTATCGCAAGTTATTATGCCGAATGAGCAAGGAACAGCGGTTTTCAGTGATGTTGTGGCGATGCCTTTGGCAGCTTCAGTCGCAATGTACTTGTGATGCTCCGTTCCACCACGGATTACTGCACCAAGACAGATTACCGCAGCGAAGTTACCTGATTCAGCTAACTTTCGGGCAATCAGGGGTATCTCGAAGCAGCCCGGTGACCAGAACACCTCGATATTCGTTTGTTCCACGCCGTGCCGTTCCAGTGCATCGATAGCACCGGAAAGCAACTTCGATGTGATGAATTCATTGAATCGGCTTACAACGATGGCAAACTTCGCCCCTGCCGGTGCTATCAACTTACCCTGATATTCCTTCGCTTCCATCGATTTTTCTCCTTGATTACGAACGTTGCTACTATACCTGCTCGAAGGTGATTATTCAACATATCTTAGACTGACAATAAAAGCCCGTTCGCTTTGAGACGAACGGGCTTTGAAAGGCTGGGTTTTCAAAAGATTATTTGCTTGGAATAACAGTGAAGGTCTCTGTCCATTCAGGTAAGTCTGGTGCCTTGCCGGTCCGAAGCATCTGCTTCCATGCTTCATCGGTCAGGCGATTTGACATCGGCTGTTTGAATTCGTAATGGGTTAGTATCGGCCCGATCCCTGCAACCATGCCACCATCAGGCATCGGATAGACGACGATTATCGCGTTGAGATACCCTGTGCCTTCTTCTAAAACCTGCCCGGAGTTGGTATCGGTATGGACATCGGCAATGATAGTCGTTTCGAGCCCACGTTTTTTCACCCCTGCGATGACATGTTTCAAATGCTCGCCGAACGAGCGGATAAAGGCGTAATCTTCCTTCGTAAGTTTTTTATTTGCCAGTTCCGCCTGAGAAATCGCAAGCAGACGAGCAATAATTTTTTCAAGTGCGACAAGTCGGCTTCGAGACTGCTTATCCAGCACCTTGAAATCGTCAAGCCCGGCGATTGTCATCCTCGTCAGTGCTAACAGACGTGCATAGAACTCCGGCACCGGCTCGACGTACCCCTCGACCATCTTAGGTCTCATCGGCGCACAACCTGCCCGCATCGTGTACGATTGCTTGGCATAAAGAATCGTATCGTGCCGAAGTTGCGACCAGCTTGCTAAGGCTGCTGATAATTGCTTATCCTGCCAGGCATCGGTTTGCATGAACGTCGGATAACCTGCAGGGTATTTCTTCAACAGCGACTTGAGCGTATAAAGCCAGGACCAGTACATATTGCGGTTCCAATTGGCTTGATCTATCTGGCTGAATTGCTTTTGCAGTTTTGCAAGCGTCTTGTCGTAACGGACGTATTGATCGTCGCCGAGTACCTTTAGCCAATATCGTGCCCGCTTCGAGCCGAGTACCGCCATCACGTCAAGCCCGCGTGGAAAGCCTCGTATAGGTCCACCCTGACTTATGACCAATGTGAAGGGTTTCTGCCGTTTTCTCTTGCCTTTATAAAGCCCAACGGTCGGATAGACCAATCTGCCCATCATGTACGAATCGGGGATGTATCGCTGACCCATCAGGCGCATTCCCTGCGTTAGTCCCAGCGCCTTTGCAAGCGTGGCTTCATCAGCAATTGCTGCTGGTGGACCAACGATGTCTCCGAGCCCGCTATAGATTTCGGGCTTGCGCATCCGGGCAAGGGCTTTTCGGAACTTGAAGAATCTCTGTGGGTTCGTTAGTGAAGATGCCCTTATCTCTTCTCCAATCGTCGAGATACGCATCGCCTTTCGATATTCATAAGGCGTCAGGTCGTCGGCAAAGCCGACGTAATAGGCGGTTACCGAATAGAGCCGATCCCACACCTGGGCGAGCGTTCTACCATCGGGGAGTTTCTTTTCCATCATCCCCGCCAGCATCATGGCTGCCTGCGTTTGCCTGCGGGCTTCTTCCTTCGAGACAACGGCTTGAACCCATTTGCCCTTTTCATCCTTAACTTTTCCACGGATGATAAAAGTCATCCTGCCGTACCACATCATCGCTTTGAAGTATTGCTTGAGTTTCTTACTTCTGGTGTAATGTCCGCGGGGAACGTATTGAGAGTAGTCTTCCATATAGGTGAACAATGGACTTTTACTAAATCCTTTATGAGCAGCGATGAGAGTCAGTTCTGCCCGAACTTCCTTGTCCACGATCTTCGGAATAAGGTCGGCGGCGTCGCTCTTGACCGGATGGGCTGCTATGTATTTTTTCAGCGCGGTTTTGCATTTTGCAGCACTCCAGAAAAGCGGATTGGGTTGGCCAATTTTATGCAGTTGAGAATCAAGCGAATTAATCAATTTTTCGTATTTCTGAAGGAACTTTGCTCGGATCATGATATTAGGCTGCGCCGGCCAGGATTCTACCTCCTTTAGTGCAGCGATCGCCTGTTCCCTCAGGGTAGACTTACCTGCTGTCTGTGAAAGCATCACCAATGGCACGGTGGCGTATCCAACCAGCAGGCGGGCAGCCTCTTTCAATTCGCCCTCGGTAGAGTTGTAAAGCCGAAGGGCTTCAGATTGGATTGCCTTGCTTATCAAAGTTATATCATTGAAGAATTCACGCTCCTCAATATTTTTGAGCGTTTCGTCAAATTGGATGTGATATAGATGTAGAAGCGAATCGGAGGTGATAAATATCGGTAGCCCGCGCCGTTTTACTGACTTGTAAAAATTAGCTACATCGTCGAATCGCCCTTCGGGAAGAACGGCAAAGCCATAAGTGATAAGTTTCTTTTCGACCTTCTTCCTCAAGTTTTCGTTGCGGAGTTTGTAAATCTTCTGAATAAAGTCTGCATTGGTCAGTTTGCTCAAATCGAGCGGGAGTTTATATTGCGGGACATTAGGCGTGATTTGGATTTTTATCGGCTTGTAGTATCTTGCAAATCGTTGAGGCAAACCCTCACAGCCTGGCAACTTTCTGGCTGAACCTATTAGCACATCTTCAGCAAGAATTATACCGTTGCCCGAAAATAGAACTGCTGCTATTAAGAGTTCGATAACCCGTTTCATCGTCCAGCTCCTTCATTTCTGATATGCCCTTTCCATCAATCGTCCATACAGTTAGACATAATAGATTGATACGGGTTCCGAAATAGAGCAAGACTATTTTCCTGCAATATGAATGATTGGAATTGTCCCAATTTATTATATAAAGGTATGTTCCGATGCAGAACCTGCGGGAAATTCGCCAGCTGCTTTTATCCGAAGGGTTCAGGCCTAATAAGGGGCTTGGACAGAGTTTCCTCATAGACGGCAATTTGATGAGGAAACTGGTTGACCTTGCCGATTTGACCGGTGCCGAGATTGTCCTGGAAGTTGGCTCTGCCACCGGTTCGCTGACCGAAGAGTTGCTCTTGCGGGCAAAGAAGGTAGTGGCTGTTGAGGTCGATAAGGTGCTTGCTGGTATTCTTCATCGCCGACTTGCCGGACGTGAAAATCTGATCATCATCAATCGCAGCATACTGGCAGGAAAGCAGAAAATCGCCCCGGAAGTAATACAGGTATTGTCCAATCAATTTGACGATTCAAGTGAGGTTCATCTCGTTGCGAACCTGCCTTTCTGCGTGGCTGTTCCTGTGATAATGAATTGCCTTATCTTGTCCTGGCGATCTATTCATGCAGCGAGTGAATCGGACAAGAAGAAAGCGATATTGTTCACCCGTCTTACCTTTACCGTTCAGCAAGAGTTGGCAGAGCGACTTATCGCCAGCCCCGGCCAGCGTGCTTATGGTTCAATCAGCGTTATAGCAGCCCTTCTAAGCAGGATAAAGACATCTACGATAATCCCGCCCCAGGCCTTCTGGCCTCGACCCGAAGTCTTCTCACGAACGATGCGAATGGATTTTGATGAAAAATTAGCCAGAAAAATCAAAAATATAGACGTGCTAAAGAATCTGTTGTCAAGCATTTTCAGACATCGGCGGAAAAAGATTACTACCATTGCAGAGTATAAGGATTTTCCCTTCCCTGCCAAGCAATTCCTCCAGGCATTGAGGTTAGCTGATATAGATTCCTCTGCCAGACCTGATCAGATTTCCCCCGATGCATACCGGCGAATCGCCAACGAACTTGCAAAAGAGTCTTATCGCGGCAACTAAACCTTTCTGAAAGTAGTAAAATATAGTGTAAGGAGAATGAAAAAGCGTTATTGTCAATACTTGCAACGATAAAGCGCTTCGACTAAATTACAACATAAGATTTTTATACCGATAAGGGATTTTGAGGACACAATGCCCGAATCACAGGATAATCAGCAAGCAGAGCAGCAAGGCAATCAGGGGAGTCAAACCGTTGCTTCAAGTGGCAAGGGGAAGGCATTTTTCGACCGTGCCGACGAGGTAGCCCAGACGGGCAATTGGGATTTCGCCATCCAGCTATACCTGGAGGGTATCCGCAGAGAACCGGATAACGTCGAACGAGGTCATAAGCCCCTATGGGAAGTTGCTCTGAAACGCAAAATGGAAGGGGGCAAACCAGCAGGATTATTGGAAACGCTGAAGCGACGCTCCGGCAAGGACCCCGTCGATTCGCTCGTCAATGCCGAGTACTTCCTGGCCAAGGACCCCGGTAATATCTCCCGTATGGTCGCGGTACTAAGGGCTGCTCAACAGATTGGTGCCCCTGCACTGATTAAATGGATATGCGATATCCTCTTCGAAGCAGCTCGACAGGCAAAGCGCCCGAATAAGCGAATACTGGTGATGCTGGCAAAGGCATACGCTGATATTGAGGAATACGCCTCTGCCGTTGCTGCTACTGATGAAGCCCTGAAAATCACTCCGATGGACGATGAATTACAAGAGATGTCAAAGGACTACTCTGCTAAACAGACCATTCAACAGGGGCGATACGATACCGAGGGTTCGTTCGTTGAGAGCGTCCGGGACCTGGAGAAGCAAATCGAACTGACTCAGCGAGACCAGATCGTCCAAAGCAGAGATTTTTTGCTGAAAGAAGTAGAAAAAGCCCGTGCAGAATATCAAGCCAATCCTAACGTTCCTGGCAAGATTGATGCATTGGTTGATGCTCTGGTGAAACTCGAAGAGCCGGAATTCGAGAATGAAGCCATCGAGGTACTTCAAAAGCCGTTCGAGCAAAAGAGAAAGTATCGCTACACACCGCGCCCGTCCGCTACAAGACTCCTACCCAC
>JAGHBS010000125.1 GCA_021160865.1 Planctomycetota bacterium
ATTTTCAAGAGGGATGTGTCTTAACATCAGCCCTATTTCATCCAGGAGATTTTTTAGTTTATTTTCGTCATTCGTTGCTATCCGCCCTGCGCGAAGTGCTTGACTAAAGAAGCAAGGAATACAGTCGAGGTATGTTCTCATTTCGGCCTCTCCGTCATATTCTTATCCTTTATTTTCTCTCGCGTATTATCGTGGCTAATGTCTGATGACTATACCAGATAACCAAACAAAGTGAGTTATATATACGATATTATCGGAAGCGCCGTTAACCGTTTCAATGGCTACTTCCTTATTTCTGCCCAGAGCCCCGCCCTATCATAACTTACACGGAAATTTGATATGCCTGCCCTATTTATAACCTGTTGCAATTTATCAGGTGAACTGTATGCCTTTACATCTTCTCCTAAAGAACGGGCTCTTAGAGATTTCATCCTCTCAAATTGTTCGTCGGTAACATATCGCCCAAATCCTCCACCAACAAGTCCGATACCCCCTTTCTTCAATACTCTGTAAATTTCTTTAAACACCTGCACCTTGTCTTTCCAGCAATGGTATGAACCTCGGCTAATTATGAAATCGGCATAATCGCTCTCGAAAGGCATCTTGTGCGCATCGCCCAGAACGAGGATTATCCTATCGGTCAGTCCTTCATTCTCGATATTCATACGTGCGACTTCGTATATTGCTTTCTCCTTCTCCAATGCATATATCTTCAAGTTAGAATGTTTGCATAATTCAATTGCAAAAATAGCGGTACCACAGCCAACATCCACGCCTACACCTTGCAAAATGCCATAGTCCTCAACAATTTGTTTTACAGTAGAGATGATCGCTGGCATAAAGTGTTCTCTGACCTTTTTATCAAAGCGCTTTGCCTCCAAAAGGTCCATTTCAGTATAATCAGCAGGGACACGTTCCTCAGGCATATTCTTATTCTCCTCTTTGTTAATCTTTTACATTGTTTCATATGATTTTTCTACTCTCGGCGTTTCTTTCCGTACAGATATTCCCGATAACTTTTCCGACGAGTATCTGAAATCCTACAGTTTAGCAAAGAATCTTGAGTAAAGCGCCGAAGGCACAATTTGGACGGAGTGTTAGCGAAGTCCGATGCGCACCTACTATACATCTTACCCTTATGGCAGATTCATGCAAGGATGCTTTTCAGCCAAAGTTAGGTCTTTTCCGCTGGGGCTTTGCGGCAAATCGCACTGTACCGCACCGCTCACAGGGGATTTTTCCCGCCTACACGGGTAGGACGTCCATGGCTGAAGGGTTTCAGCAGGATCGGTATCGAATTTTCCGACTGACGGAGTCCTACCCCCCTACCCCCCCTATCAGCCAATGTCGGCTGACCAAATCAGAAAGGGTGAAAATACTGTTTGATTCAATCGAATGAACAGCGATAATGGTTGGCGAAGTAGGCTATCATGAGAATGAAAATTATCTTTGCAATATGTGCAGCGTTATCGTTGGTAGTACCTGTCAGCGGTGCAAAGAGGGGAAAAGCATCGCCCGCTGCTCAGCCGGCAGCCAAGGAGACCTTGACGGGATACTCACCCCTCCCTGCTGGTCAAAATCGTGTTCGTCTTTGGGACCTTGGCAAGAAATATACTTACAAGCATTATTGGCCCAAGAGACAATGGAAAGATCGTGCACACTGGAAGCAGGTACCCTACAGCGTAGGTGCAGAGTATAAGTTTCAAGGCGATTGCATGATTGAGGGAGTGAACTTCTGGATATCACTGCACTCCAGTACCCACGATGCATGCTTCCTTTACAATAAGGTTGACAAAGAAGGTACACCTTCCCGCCACAATGAATTATACCGTTCCTATGACGGCCCGAACGGCCTTCGTACTTATTGTTCTGGCTATGTTTCCAACAAGGTTATTAAGAATACACCCGAAGAGATAATCGTCGAGAGCACCACGCGGGTTCGCTATCGACGGGGGTATCCTGACTTTCCCGTGCAGATAACCACTCGGTATCGCGTTCTCGCAGGCAAGCCGTGGGTGGAGATTTTTCCGGTGAAGATGGCTTCAGAACAAGGAATGCACGGCGAATCGCGGATACACATCTCGCCCGAAGCCATGCCTGATGGTAGCGATTTTGTGGCTGATGCATGGAAGAATCCGCCTGATAAAAGCGTTTATCATCCCCATACGAGCAGGATGTTGCTCGACTTGATAATGGACGATGATTGCATCTGGGCGATGATGTGGAAGACGACGGGGAAAATCCCTACGAATAAGCAGGATCCATATTTCTACACGCGGGCACGAAGCGATAATTGCAAGGGAGGGTATCCTGCCGGCTGGCAGCGGATTGGCGAGGGAGCAAGCCCATTTATATTTACCGCCCCATTCGTAAAGTTCCGCAATGAGAAAATCGTTATCGGCGTGTTGCGGATTGGATATTGGCATTATCAGAAAATTGGTGTCCATGTTCGCGCGGGCGAAAAGTACAAGGGAAAGTTTCGATATGCATATCAACGCCGAATTACCGGCTCACCATTCAAGCCCGGCGGGCGATGGTGGATTATGTATCCGGGTAAGTGGCGAATGATAGGCTGCATTGATGGAAAATATTACACGCAAAAGGTAACCATTACTAAAAATGAGGTAGGCAAATCAGACTTTGTATTCAATTGCCCAGCCAGTGGGACTCTTGAATACATCCTTTTTTATCTGTATGACCGAACGAAACAAACGCCAAAGAGCGTCTTTACACCAATGGATATCTATCGCCAAAGCATTCTCCAGAAAAAGCATGATTCTGCGATCAAGAATGTAAGTATTCGGCGATGAGCCGTAAGGCATTTTGACGAGGATACCCTGTGAACTCGCTACTCAATATCCCCTTAGGCGTACATTAGTACTTTGAAGCACCCGCCCACCTCAAGCATTTCAAGAACCGGCATACCGTTATCATCTATGTTAGTGGAAGGGTCGTTCCCGTTGAGGCAGAGTTGTTTATAGAACACCTACCGCTTGTGGCCGGCTGCATTACTTATCGAAAACGACGACAACTGTGTAAGTCGGTTTGTTCGGATCAGGACGATACCATTCTGGACCTGGATTGACGCCCTTGATGACCTTTCTTTTGCCGTCCTTCTCAACGGTTATGGTGTATGTGAACTCCCGCTTATTTGAGTTATCCAGGAGGTAATCAGTCAGGATTATCGTGTGCAGCCCATCTGACGGCAGAGGGGTATGTCCGTCACGATTGGTCTTTACTTTAATGGGCACGTACCATGTCAAATCATCCACTTTCTTATCAGCCGAGCCAGCCCATTTCTCGGTTATGCTATAGCCGAGAATATGTCCGTTTTCCCGCTTGTATTTTAGTGTATAGACATACTTCGACTTTCTGCCCCAGCCCCACCAACCCTTCGTAGGGGGATAACAGACGCGGGTCTTGGTGTATCTAACCAGCAGACCATCGTCGTCGTATGTGAAGTCGTATTCGAACGTCGCCCTTGCCTCAGCGGTCTTGGTTGATTTCCATGCGGAAAAATGCCGATACCCCCGGTCGACGAAGTGAGTGATACGCCCTTTTTCATCCTTCCTTATATCAGAAACTTCTCCGCTATAGCCCGGCGTGTTGCATATGGCGTGTTTCATCAGGAACGCTGGTATGTCCTGTGGATCGATACAATTGTCTATATCGCGTATCTTAATCCACTTGGTCGAGTTAGGCCAAGCGAGTTGTTCATCAATACAATCGACGAAGCTGGTAACTACAGGCTGGATGTTCTCCGGTGGATAACCTGTATCCGTTTCGTTCCTCACGCTGACGTACGCTCCTGCGATGGGCTTGCCCGATTTATTCACCACCTTGACATCGAGGTAATACTTAGGCAGCACGTAAGCGCGATCGGTCTGTACCTTCAGCGTCGAAGGCAGCTTGCAGTTTATCAGGTTGAAGGTTCCGTTGAACCATCTCTGCTCCGGGCAGTTTTTCTCGCTCGGCCAGGTGCTAAACCACTGGAACCATCGGGGGTGCTTCCTGAACGAAAGTACCGCCTTGCTGAAGTCGGTATCGTAGATATTAATCTTGCCAATGTGGTCCGAACCGATCAGGCTAATATTCGCAGGTTCGCTCCCGCCCGAGAAGATGCAACCCCTTATCATGAAGGGTGGATCACCGAACAGCGTGTAGCGATTGAAGAGTTGAAACGCGTACTTTCCACCGATGGCTTTCCTGAATTTGACCCGGTTGCCTAAGCCACCGCTGGGGCCGTAGCTTCCCTTGTCAACGTTGACCATCTCCAGGAACTTGACGTTTTCCAGGACGAGTTGTCTCGCCCCATGAATGAGCAGCCAGCCTGATTTCCTTATCACCGAGTTCCGTATGATTAGCCGACCAGCGAAGTTGACGATGTCGTTACCCCAATCCCGTTCTTCACGATTATCCTTGTACCGCTCGAAGTTCAAGTCGGAAGTAAGCATCCAGTAGAAGGGTTCAGCAGTAGCCGATTCTACGGTGGAATTGATGATGCGGACCTCTGCACCGTTCTTCAAGCGGAAATAACATCCACCAGGTGCGGGGCTGTGGAATCTTAACTTCTCGTCTTTGATGATAAGACTCGCTCCTCCAAGCACGACCAGGTCGGTGCTGCACAGGGCAGTTTTGCTCTCCTCATCGTACTTGAATAAGTCATTCCGCCCGAGCAGATTGGCGATCTCCTTGAGTGTTACCTCGTGTCCAGCCACGATGATGCCCTTGCGCCTCTCGACGGGATAAAAGCCCCGCCTGGGCCTGTATGTCCAATGGAAGTGAGTTATGTACTGTCCATATCTGACCCTGTTCCGTTCGCCGGGCCAGAGGTATCTATTCTTATAGACCTCGATGCAATCGATGTGAGCATTCCAGAAGGACTTGATTACAACGTGGCTGCAATTGCTGCAAGTATTTTCCCTCGCTAGTGTATTCGGTACGAGGTCGCCATCGATGAATCGGTAATACCAGCCGTCGTGCGTCCTGATTACGGTCTGCCCGAGCCATTCACCTTTCCTGCCGCCCCATTCGCTGGGGGTGATGTTCTCAGCAGGCCAGGGATTGGCAGTGAATCCCGTGGTCTTGCCCGAAAGATTGAAATAAAGGTAGGCGGGAGTAGAGGTACCGGCGGAGAACCCACCGTTTCCAAAGATTATCGAACTACGCTTGGGGTACCTTACGCACCTCCACTTCCATGTACCATAGGCAGCATTGCACGGTGCCATCATAGTAACGCTTGTTGAACCACGCTTGCCTGCGTCCAGGAAGCATCTTGTCGTGTTATGTCGTATCCCGCGAGGCTGGGACCATTCCGGCAAGGTTCTACCCCAAGGATCGGTCTGCTTTCTGTTCGTCCACTTTCCGTCGGTGAAGTAGTCAAAAAACGTCGGGGCTTCTTCCTTCATCAAAGTCGAGATGACCCATTCAGCATGGGCTTTGTCCTTGCCCGATACAGCAATAACGTGGATTTCCCATATACCTTTTTCGTTTGGAACAGTGAAGGTGAAGGTATTGCCTTCAGCGCCATTTTGTACCTCCTTGTTGACCTGCCAGATGTATTTTTCTACCCCTTCTGCCTTGACAGTGAAGGTTATCTTATCACCGCCCTTGACCAGATACATCCTGTCTTTGGGATTATCTTTGTTGATGGGATGCCCACCGGTAGAGGACCAATCTTTTATGACAGAGGCAGATGCCCAGCTCAGTCTGCTTGCCATCAACAGCACTATTGCCACAATTCCTGCATACTTTGCAGTTCTTCTCATGGGATACCCCTTTTTCAAGGTCCTATCTTGCCGGCAAGTCCTTGCTTTTTCAGTTCTACCTCCGTTGTGGTTTTACCGTCTAATACTGCAGTTATGGTATAAGTAGGTTTGTTTCGGTCAGGACGATACCACTCTGGTGAAGGATTGATTCCTTTAATGGTTTTTCTCAAGCCGTCCTTCTCTACAATAATGGTATAGGTGAATTCCTTTTTCTTGATTTGCTCTGTAGATAGATCATAGTATTTCTTGAAATCAGTTATAATAAGGGTACTGGCTGGATCCTCGGATGGTAATGGAGTATGTCCCGATGGTGTTGTGTAAGTTTTGTTTATTGGCTGACCATCAGTCCAGCGATAATGATGATAGAAGCAGCGGTAATTTCCTGTTGCGTAGGGCTTCTTCACAAGCATATTCTCAACTGGGTAGTGATTGGTTTTCATATCATCTAAAGTCCAGTCTTGCTCGACCTTGACCTTCACGATGGCATCTTTGATGGGCTTGCCTGATTTGTCAACTACTTTCACGTCTAAATAATATTTCACATAAGCTGCTTTCTGCTTCGCTCTTCCATCGGCATCTTTGAAAATCCCCTCTGTTATGAGAACATCCTTGAATCTGCAGTTCACCAAGCCGAGTTCACTTGCTATGTAGCTATCTCCGGCATATATCTTTCCCCACGGACCTTTAGAACCGCTCACATATGCACTGTGAGATTGATTGCCGACTTCTGCCATTGATTCTTTAATTACAACGTAGTCGTCCTTAGCATCCATGTCATAAACATTGTATTTATCCCTATGAGCATTCAAGGAGAAGACAAGATTTATTGGATGAGTGGCGCCCGAAAGTGTGACATTTTTCAAAACGAAATCATTGACATTTATACTGTCAGTATATATCCATATTGCCTTCTTACCTTTACAAAATCGGAATGGTCGACTGGCTTGACCTTTGCTTTTAAGAACTCCTTTGGGATAATTGGCAATATCTACCTCGTGGATATTCGTGAACTTGCTGTTGGTTATATGAACTTCATATGGAGAGTCGAAGAAGAGATGGGCAAAATTATTCACTGTCGAGTTTTTCACGATGAATTCGCCGTGGTAAGCAACATCGAGAGGAATGTACCCACTCCAATTCGACGGTCCATATGAAGGTATTTTTTTGTCTGGCCAATACATACACTTTTCATTCCCCCAGTGTGTAGTTGAACTGGCAAGATTCCAAACCCACCAATGAGATGTGTCAGATGTAATTGTGCTATTTTCTACATACAATCGAGAGCCAGCATCTAATACAAAGGCATTTTCACCATCTGATTTACAATGAAACTTCAATGTTTCATTCTTGATGACCAACTCTGCAGCCTCATCTACTACCAAGTCCATGTAGCAAATTGCTGTCTTGTTTTCAGGATCATAGCGGAATATTGAGGGATTATTTATTGCTTTATCAATGTCTTGAAGGCTCACATTTCTACCTTGAACAATAATACCTTTCTTCCAGAGTGGAGCAGTTCTACCTGCATCTTTTGTGCTCATGTAGTAGTAATCACCTACATATATTTGTTTTGGAGGGAAAAGATACTTGCCCTTATATACTTGAATGCAATCAAGATGAACTGGGTTAACACTTCCATATTCTCTCATATAAATTTTTATAAGATTAGTATTTGGGTCATTGGCTATAGGGTCATAAGCATAGAACTCGAACATTAGCATTCTTCCATTGGGTAATGCAGGATGTATCATCTCTTTGAAGGCATAGAAATAGCCATTCTGGCGAATGAGGATTATCTTGTGCCACTTTCCATCCTCATAAACACTGGCACCGTCATAGTCCATACTAAAAGGCATACTAATAATTGAAGGATGAGCGATGCAGCAATGATGATGAGCATCCCATACCTTAGTCCAGTCGTATTTCGTTCCTCTGAAACTATAGATAGGATAAAATGTTACGTGAATATTTCCCCCATACCCTGCAGAGGTTGGATATGTGAATCTGTACCAGAAAACCCAGGTACCTTCGGTGATCTTGCAAGGCGTAGTTACGCGAACATGCGGGTCTGTTTGTGCGCTAAAAGTACTTAGATTTGGAGCATCACCTTTCCAGTTAGGTAATTTTCTGCCCCATGGGTCTGTTTTTGTTCTATCTTTGATCTTGCCATCCGTAAAATATTCGAAGAAATCAGGTGCTTCTGCCTTTGACAGTGTCGAGATGACCCACTCAGCGTGGGCTGAACCGTCCTTGCCAATTGCCTCGACATGAATCTCCCAGATACCCTTCGAGTTCGGCACGGTGAAGACGAAGGTATTACCGTTAGCGCCATTTTGAACCTTCTTGTTGACCTGCCAGACGAACTTATCTGCCCCTTCTGCCTTGACGGTAAAGGTTATCTTATCACCGCCCTTGAGAAGGTACATTCTATCCTGCGGGCCGTCTTTATTTTTCGTATGCCCACCAGTCGAAGACCACGATACGATTGAAGGCTTGGCATACGTAATAGATGCCGTGTTTGATACGACTAATAAAAAGACAAATGTAAAAAGCGTACTTATAATGCTTCCC
>JAGHBS010000271.1 GCA_021160865.1 Planctomycetota bacterium
ATATAAGGGCGATTGTCTTGAACTGATGGGTTTAATCCCGCCCGAGCAGTTCGATTTAATCTTTGCCGATCCACCTTATCTGCTTTCCAACGACGGAATAACCTGTCATGCCGGCAGAATGGTTTCGGTCAACAAGGGCAAGTGGGACCGCTCAAAGGGCTTTTCTGCCGATTACCTGTTCACCAAGCGATGGATATCGTTATGTCAACGGCTCTTGAAGCCTAACGGTACGATATGGGTTTCAGGCACCAGTCATATCATCCACATCGTCGGGACGGTGATGATGGAGTTGGGCTTGAAGATTCTCAACGATATAACATGGGTCAAGCCCAACCCGCCCCCGAACCTATCGTGTCGGTACTTCACTCACGCCAGCGAGACGATTATCTGGGCAGGACGTGATAAGAAGTGTCGGCACAAGTTCAATTATCAATTGATGAAGCGTATTGCAGGTGGCAAGCAGATGAAGAGCGTCTGGACGGACATCGACGCACCTGGCCAGCAGGAGAAGGTTTTCGGTAAACATCCGACGCAAAAGCCCATCGCACTTCTGGAGCGGATAATCGTTGCCTCAAGCGATGAAGATGACCTTGTCCTCGACCCTTTCACCGGTTCGGGTACCACTGGCATTGCCGCCGCCAGATTGAATAGAAAATTCATCGGAATTGAACTAAACGAGAAGTACCTTGAAATTGGGATGCACAGATATATTGGCATTCCACAGGCAGATAGCCCGGAAAGGATTATCAAGTTGGTAAAACTTCATAATGAAGCAGTCGGCACTGCAAAGGAATTGGCAAATCGATTAGGGGTCAGTGTACGACAAGTTCATTATTATCGGCAGGCTGCTTCGATGCTTGGATTAGTTCAAAGGTTATCCGATGGATGGAAATTGACTGCAATTGGCAAGTTTATTTCGGAATGCGATGAGAGAATCGCTCGAATCCTACTAACGGGACAGATATTGAAATTACCTATTGTTCAAAGAACCATTAGAAAAGTACGAAGGTATCGAACGAGACGGAAAAAGTTGCAGGTTATAGCGGATTTATTATCGAGCAGTACAGCCCTGACTGGTAGCACCTGTTATCGTCGGGCACAAACGCTCTTGGCATGGATTGAATGGGCGAGTTCAAACTGTAATATACCTTCCCCGACCGAGGAAGCGGATAATTCCCTTGTCGCGAAGCAGCTGAAGTTGTTGCCTTATCTTGGCACGGATATTCCTATTATTAGGATGCATGAGAGATAACTCATTTTCGAATTTATACACATCCGACAAGGTGAACTCGCCCTTGCCAATCCGTCGGATACATAATAATACGTCCATTAGCCACCCACGCGATTCAGGCAGCACTTTACCAAGCCAAGAAAACCGTTTCCACATCTGACGAACCTGCTGTTGGGGCAAGATGCCTTCATGTGATACAACTGTCAACCGTCCGTCGGGAGGAATCTTATCAAGGAGGATATTACAACCGACCCAATCATGGCGTCGGGCTGAAGCAGATAACGGCTTGCACTTTTCTATCACACTCGGGGTTATGAAATGACCAGGCACTAATAAAACTTTTCTAACTTCCAAGGCATTTCTGTCATAGTGCATGAATACAAAATGCGGGCTGCGATTTGCTAACACTCTTTCAATCATGGGTTGATATGCAGCGTCGCGAATCTTTTTACCAAGCGGCGTGGATTTCGCCTTCAACTGAAACTCCGCCTTGCAAGAAGGACAGATAAAATCAACAACACGTGTATTGTCTCGTGTTGGAACAAGTTTGTTTGATGGACACGCAGGGCAGTATGCATTTTCAGCAAACCATCCTTCAGTTATCCTCCGAGCCCTCTGGGAAGGACTTTTGTATCCATTGGCAAGACGAATATCCAGTTTGAGACCCATACCATCAATTTGATCATCATCCCTTTATCTCATCAAGTTTCAAATGTGCTGGAAGTGGCTTGGTGATTTCAGGTAGAAGAGCGGAGGGGCTCAAAAGCGGTCAGATGTAGCGTGTGTATATCGAAAGTGATAAATACGTCAGGACACCTGCATAGATGCCCGCAATGATATCGTCGAGGAGTATCCCCGACCCGCCTGGAAGTTTCTGTGCCTGATTAGCAGGAAACGGCTTGAGAATATCCAAAATGCGAAAAATGAAAAACGCCCCTGCTGATATTAGTATCGGCGAATAGGGCTTGTACCATACATCCCAGTGGCATCCTTGACCATTTTTCAAAGCCAGCGAGGCGATTAGTAATGCAATTGCCTGCCCTGCAATTTCGTCGAGCGTGCACCGAGGCGGGTCCTTCTCACCGAAGTATCTTTCAGCAAATCCCCCCAGCATCAAGCATCCTGCTGAAGCAGCAGCGGCTATTGATGAAAAAATTATCGTTATCCAAAAGACAGGCACCTGCGTCCAAACCAAAAGCAGCCACAATAGCACGACGACAATCGAACCCCACGTTCCCGGTGCGATAGGTAAATACCCCGTGCCAAAACCGGTAATTATGATTTTTTTAATCAGGTTCATTTGCTGATAAGAGTTTCCTTATCTTGCCAAGGTATGCAAATCCGCTGATGACGGTTACAATCACTGCAGCCCAGACGGCGATGATCTTGACCACAACGGCCCATTGTACATTTTGAAGATTAGCTAACTGGTAAAGCACCGCACAAATGGCAAATGATTGGACGAACATCTTTATCTTACCTGCAGGGGTGGCAGGAAACTTC
>JAGHBS010000139.1 GCA_021160865.1 Planctomycetota bacterium
GATTCCTGAAATGCTACTATTTTCGCGATAAAGTGGAAAGCGTTATCAGGTACTTATCTTCGAGGGAACAAAGAAGATGGGCGAGAAAAGGTCGATTCCATATCCCGAAGACCCCTGGCGGATATTCCGCATCATGAGCGAGTTCGTCGAAGGATTCGAGGTGATGAGCGGTATCGGGAACAAGGCTGTCAGCATCTTTGGTTCAGCAAGGATTGAACCTGAAAATCATTATTACGATCGGGCTCGCAAGGTCGGACATCTACTTGCCAAGCACGGCTTTGCAGTCATCACGGGCGGGGGACCTGGGATTATGGAGGCAGCCAACCGTGGAGCAGCCGAAGCAGGCGGAACTTCCGTCGGGCTCAACATAGCGCTGCCCCATGAGCAGGAAGCCAACCCTTACGCCAACGTCCGTCTTGACTTTCATTACTTTTTCGCCCGCAAGGTGATGTTCATAAAATACGCCTGCGCTCTGGTTTGTTTCCCGGGCGGATTCGGCACGCTTGACGAGTTCTTCGAATCGATGGCACTGATGCAAACTGAAAAGGTCGAACCTTATCCGATTATCCTGTTCGGAAAGGCATTCTGGAGCAAACTGGCAGGGTGGATGAACAATGTCCTGCTCCGTCGGCATCGCACCATTTCGCCTGAAGATATGAACCTGTTCGTAATGACCGATAGCGTCCGTGAGGTCGTCCAGATGGCAGAGAAGGGGTGGGAACTCCAGCAAGCACGCAGGGCCAAGCCCGTCCTGCATGGGCATCGCAGATTAAGTGGCGAAGGAACTGTCGTCGGAATGCTACCGAGATTAAAGACCCAACGGAAACGACGTTGAAAATGGTATATCAACGGCAATCGGAAGGAGAGAGTGTGTACAAATGGGAATGACGATTACAGAAAAAATCCTTGCCAGGCACGCTGGTAAAACAACCGTCAAGCCGGGCGAGAATATCTGGGTAAATGTGGACGTTTTGATGAGCAACGATGTGATAGCCCCACAGATGATAGGCGTTTTCGAGGAGCAGTTCGGCAAGGATGCCCCCCTCTGGGATGCCGATAAGGTCGTGATGATTCCCGATCATTACATCTTCACTGCTGACGAAAAGGCCCATCGCAATATCGATATCATGCGAGAGTTCGTATCGCGAAAAGGAATTAAGCACTTCTACGATGCGGATTTTCTCCCAGCAGGGTTCAAAGGCATGCCAAGTCCATATCCTGATCCACAAAAGACCAGTTATATGGGCGTTTGCCACGTAACCTTGCCACAAAAGGGGCATACTCGTCCTGGTGAAATCCTGCTCGGTACTGATAGCCATACCTGCACGCACGGGGCGTTCGGTCAATTCGCCACCGGCATCGGCAGCACCGACGGCGCCTTCGTGATGGGGACAGGGAAACTCTGGTTAAAAGTTCCACCGTCCATGAAGTTCATCTTCAACGGTGAAATGCCTGAATACCTTATGGCAAAAGACCTTATCTTGCACATCATCGGACGTATCGGCTGCGATGGTGCTACGTATCGAGCGATGGAAATCGTTGGAGAAACGATAAAATCGCTCAACATCGACGAAAGGATGACCATCTGCAACATGGCAATTGAAGCCGGCGGAAAAAACGGTATCATCCCCGCAGATGATACCACCATCCAATATGTCAAGAGCAGAACGGATAAGCCATTTGAAATATTCGAATCCGATAAAGACGCTGATTATGAATTGGTTATGGAGTTTTACACACCCGAACTCGAGCCGGTGGTTGCCTGTCCGCACTCGCCTGGTAATGTTGCCACAGTGAAGGAAAAATCCGATGTGAAAATAGACCGTTGTTATATCGGTTCATGCACAGGAGGAAAAACAACCGATTTTCTTGCTGCTGCCAAATTGCTGATTGGTAAAACGGTAAAGGTTGATACCTACATCGTCCCTGCCACCACCGAGGTTGATGCTGATCTCGATCGCTGCCAGGTTGACGGCAAATCGCTTCGTGAAATCTTCATATCAGCAGGATGCAAGATAGGTCCTGCCAGCTGTGCTGCCTGCTTGGGAGGTCCGAAAGATACCTTCGGCAGGGCAAATGAGCCAATAACAATCGTCTCGACAACCAATCGCAACTTCCCGGGCAGGATGGGGCATAAAGATGCACAGATTTATCTTGCCAGCCCGCTCACTGCGGCAGCATCTGCTCTTGTCGGAAAAATCACTGATCCGAGAGAGTTCATCAGATAGTCCCACAAATTGATAAATCGGCAGGGTGATGCAAAAGGGCTTGACGTAATAGGCAAATTCGATGATTATAAACGTATCAAGGACACCAAAAGCTTTCAGGCGGCCGTGGCGGAACTGGCAGACGCGCAGGCTTCAGGTGCCTGTGTCCGTAAGGACGTGGAGGTTCGAATCCTCTCGGCCGCAGGTGTAAATGGGAGAATCAAAGTTGCAACAGGACGGTAATACCGCTCGCCCCTCGGAAATTCTCCCCTACACGATAATAAACCGATGTTTTGCATTCAGGCGAATTGGAATCCTGACGCTTGCCCTGATTTTTGTTCTGGTTTTCTCAATACCCTTCGCAATCGCCCAGCCACGAAGATTCTACGGCCGCCTGACTGATGAGACTGCCCACACTGCAATTGAAAAGGCAGTGAAGTTTCTCCACTCCCGGCAAAGTCCCCAGGGAGCCTTGCCAAATCGGTACAGTGCCGAATACATCACCGGCGGAGAATCACTTGCTGCTTATGCCCTTTTGATGGCTGGGCAATCACCCGACGAACCGCATCTGAAAAAGTTGCTCGAATACATAAAGGCACGCCGACTTGGGTATGTTTATACACGTTCGCTTCGCACGATCGTCTTCTCGCACGTACCTCGAGAGGAATACCGAAAATACCTCCTGCAAGACGTACAATGGCTGATAAAGTATCAGCATCGCAATGGCGGGTGGGGATACGGACCTGCCTCGGCAATGTTGAGATTCAATCCTCAATGGACTGACGCATCAAATACTCAATTCGCGCTGCTTGCGCTTCGTGAGGCTGCTGACGCCAATGTGCCGATACCCCCTGCGGTCTGGCTCAAGGCACAAAGATACTGGCGAACCTTCCAGAACAACGACGGCGGATGGGGCTATCAACCTCCCATAGCTGGCAAGCCCGGCCAGAGACCTGCATCCTACGGCTCGATGACAGCAGCAGGGGCAGTATCGTGCCTCCTAATTGCCGATGAAATCACCCGCAGCCTCGAGTGGTCCGACCCACGAGTCAATCTTGCTAATCGTTCCTTAATCAATCAGGCCCAACGGGCAATTAATTGGCTAAACATCAATTACCAGATAGAGCGTATCCCGAAATACATCTGGATGAGCATACCGGGACAAATCTACTATTACCTGTTCTGCCTGGAACGAATGTGCGAATCAGCAGGGATAGGCAAACTCGCTAATCAGGATTGTCATGCCCAGATTTGTAAATTGCTAATGAGCAGTCAGAAAGCCAATGGCTCGTGGGGCGATTCGATAATTGATACATCCCTTGCGATATTGACCTTAGCGAAGGGATCGTCGCCTATCGTAATAAATCGTCTCGAATTATCACGTGATCGTATGGGCAAACGTTCGCTGCTACCTCGCGATGCATTCAACATCGTCCGCTGGCTGAGCCGTAAATGGGGCAAGATTGTTAGTTGGCAAACAATACCAATAAATTCGATCCGGAGACTTCCTAACACCTCTCTGCTATACATCCATGAACCTCAAAATCTACCCCTACCGAAAGAGTTGGAAAGAAATTTATGGAATTTTACCCACAGGGGTGGAGTATGCCTCATCCAGGCAAGTGGTGAAAATGGCAAGGCTGCCGATGCCCTGGCTGATTATCTTCTCAAACTAATGCCAGATTATCACAAGGAGATTTTAACCCCTGACCACCCTCGCTAACAGTACAGTACAATTTGCAATCTCAACCAATTCCAAAAATCATCTGTATTGGTGATAGATGCCGAACGCACATCTTTATCGCATCTGAAGATATCAGCCGATTCTGGGCAAAGGGGGTTAATAGCAACACTGAACCGTATTTTCAGCTGGCTGCCAATCTCATCCTCTACGCTGGTGGAGGGAAACTCACCCCACCACGGTTTGCGAGACGAAAATGGCTTCCACCCCCGCCGCCACCAAAGAAGTTCATCAAAATCGCCAGATTGAAGTACGGCGGTGATTACAATGTT
The DNA here is from genome assembly GCA_021160865.1 of Planctomycetota bacterium. Classification (GTDB taxonomy): domain Bacteria; phylum Planctomycetota; class Phycisphaerae; order SM23-33; family SM23-33; genus JAGHBS01. The sequence continues at coordinate 4,221 of JAGHBS010000139.1, forward strand.
TGTCCTGCAGCAATTCGACATGTCAGTGCAGTTTTGGGACACAGTTTGAACATTGCACTGAAGCGCATCCCGCCCGTTGATCCGAATAAGCCAATCGATCCGACGATAACCGTCCTCTGGCTAACGGGCAATGTTCCACCGAAGTTTACCGAAAAGCAAATCGCTAATCTCCGAAAGTATATTTTTGCTGGTGGTACGTTATTCATTGACCCTGCGATAGGCAGGAGAGAATTCTACCAGGCTGCCAGGGATGTAATTCAGCACCTCTTTCCGAACAATCAGTTGATACAACTACCTGCGGAAAATCCCATAATCACGGGTGAATTTGCAGGTGGCATCGGGGCTGATTTACGAAAGGTAAAATTAATCAAACCCGGGATGAAAGATCCCCCAATCCCGGCGCCTGTTAAACTTGATGCTGTCTTTTTAGGAGAAAGGGCTGCTGTGATACTTTCACAGTTCGGGATAACGATGAGTTGTCAGGGCGATCCATGTTATGAAAACTATGGCTATTCGCCGGACGATGCCCGTAAAATCGCCCTGAACGTCATCCTTTATGCCGCCACGAGGAAGCGATAGTTCTCTCTTGCTTTTTCCCTGCCGGCATCATCGAGAAAGCACCCCTGTATCAAGGCAGGAAGTCAGTATGTATCAAGGTCTCACGGATAAGCCCTACTGGCAGGACTTGATTGTGTTGGATTGTCCGACTTATGTGGGGTACCTTTGTTATTCCTCGCTGCTTCTGCTTTGCTCAATGCTTTCGCAAAGGCAGCATTGCACGGATTAGAGAGTATCTGCTGGAAATCCTCCTCGGAATACCATCTGACCTTACCGTCTTTGAACAGCACATTGCGCCCTTCACCAAGATGATTCTGTCGATAATCACAGGCGATTATCGTTTCAGCAGGTGCATCTTTGTTGGGTGGGAGATAAAAATAATCTTTCCCGGTAGAGGTATTGTTCGCAACGGCTGCAGGACATTGCAATGCCACCCGGGGAATTGACCATTTGGGATAATTAGCCTTCGGTTTTGACTCCTGTTTCTCTACATTGTCCTTCGGTTTTGATTGTTGTTTCCTTACAAGACATTCGAGATTTTCAGGAAAGACGCCGTCATTTTCTTCAGCATAGACCAAAACTGCCCTGCCGATACCATACAAATGCCTGCCACAGTAATCCCGCCCTATGATTACCTTCAGATAAGGCGACATTCCCAAAATTAATAAAACAAACGTTCCAATTCCTGCTGGTATTGTTGCAAGCCACGCTAATGCCGCCTTACCAATGGTACAAGTAAAGACCGTTTGGATAATAATCCACAGGATAACAATGCCCGCAGCCCAGCCCAGTATGGCACCGATCGAACCGGCGAACATCTCGACAAAATTCAATAAAATCGCAAGCAGAACACAAACGACCCCAACAATGACATTTGCAATAAAACTCCGCATCACCGTAGGGTTTGGTATTTTCGCGATGAATCTCGCCCCACACCATAACGATGCCGTCCCCCCTGCAAGCCAGACAACCCCTGCTGAGATGAGTAATAAAGCCTCTTGAAAACCCAGATACTTCGATATCTCAGTCAACATGAATACTTTTTTCTACCTGACCATTCCGAAGTTGCAAGTTTTTTCTAATATGTGGCATCCAATCTTTGCAACGCAGTGATATTACTCAACTGTAGAACTTGCACAACAATCATTCCTCGTTTACGTTTGTGATATAGATGGCGAAAATGTCGCTACAATTTCATGGAACTACAAACGTTGCCATACTTACCACGGTTGGATTGGCAGTAGC
>JAGHBS010000144.1 GCA_021160865.1 Planctomycetota bacterium
ATACAGGCGCTGTATGATAAGATGACAATTTGAAATGTCAAATCTATTTTCAATGATTGAATTTCTACCTGAAGAGGGTAAGCCGAATGATCTTTGCAAATTGGTTTGGATTGGCAGGAAGATATGATATGAAATTGTCGGTGTTGAATTAAGCGGCTAAGATGATACGTCATCAATGGGACATTTCGCCAAAGGAAGCAATTGTACTGCAGAAGAGATTAGCAGGTAAAATTCGTATCGAGCCGGTGCCGGAGCAGATATCGACTATTGCAGGGACGGATTGCGCATTTCCTGAAAAGGATAAAATAGTAGCAGCTGCTGTTTTGTGCGATGCCAGAACGTTGAAGGTTTTGGCGGCAGTGCATGTGGAGCAGGAGTGTCATTTTCCCTATATACCGGGGCTGTTGAGTTTTCGCGAAGCCCCTGCGGTGATTGCTGCCCTGGAGAAGTTGCCTGATAAGCCTGATCTTATAATGTGCGATGGTCAAGGATTAGCCCATCCACGGAGGTTAGGATTGGCATCGCACGTGGGACTTTGGATGGATTTACCAACAATGGGGTTGGCTAAGAAAAAACTTTGTGGAGAGCATCGGCCGGTGGGGCTTCATCGGGGAGCATGGGAATATCTTCGTGAACATGGTGAGGTGATTGGTGCTGCACTGCGGACGCGACGGTTGGTCAAACCGCTTTTCGTATCGGTCGGTCATCGTGTAACGCTTGAGGATGTGATAAAGTGGACGCTTCGATGCGCAATAAAATATCGCATAGCTGAGCCTATTCGTCAGGCACATCTATTGGTCTCTGCAATGTCGAAAGAAAGACGAGAAGGTCTCTTTTCATAATTGGTGTACAAATCAGGCTGTCTATTTGGATTGCAACATTGTTGCATAACTTGTACAATTGTTTGAAATTGCAATGGTGAGGTTGCAGTGGAATATCCTGTCTTGCTTCTCAGGAGCTGTTCTGGGATTTATGTTCATGCTGATAGGACTATCCGGCTGTACGAGTTCGAGGAGATTGGCGGATAGGCTACAAAGCGAGTCAGTGAGCGAACGGATAAGGGCGTGCATTGAGGCAGGTGAGCAGCGCGATACGACGGTTTTACCGTTATTGGTCGAGCGGCTTGAAGACGATGATGCTGATGTCCGCTTCTTTGCAATTCTTGCTTTAAAGAAGATAACGCATAAGGATATGGGTTATCATTACTACGATGATTATAAAAGTCGTGTCCGGGCAGTTCAGCGCTGGCGGAAGTGGCTGGAGCAGAATAAAGGTAATATGAAAAGGAGGGGAGGTTGAACGAGTCAACATCAAAACTTACCTGTGCACCAGTCCGAATGTCTGTATTTTCGACTCCGTCGCATGTTGCGGTAGTAAGGGTGGCAGTTGAGCGGTATTGTGCGTTGCTGGGATTTTCCAAGCGGTCTGCTGGCGAAGTTGCTTTGTCAGTGGATGAAGCACTTACTAATGTGATAAAGCATGCTTATCACGGTAAGGAAGATATGCCAATAGAAGTAGTTATGGAAAGTACAATTGTTGACCAGAGGGATGCCTTGAGGATCGAGATAAGAGATTGGGGTACAGCAATTGAGCCCGATAAAATTAAATCACGTGATCTAAATGAGATAAGACCTGGTGGGCTCGGCGTGCATATTATGAAACAATGCATGGACAGCGTTGATTATATTCCGCTGCCACAAAGGGGTACAAAGTTAGTGATGATAAAGTATTGTAATCCATAATTGTTCGTAATTAGAGGTGTCAGGCATGCTGGGGAAAGACGGTCCTGTCAAGAAGGTTCAATGGGTCGGAGCTGATAATAATGTTGTTGTTATAACGGCTGCTGGTGAAATAGATTTGCATCAGAGCAATGCATTTCAGCAATCGCTTATGGAGCCGTTGGAGCAGAATCCGTCGCGTGTGGTTGTTGACCTTTCGGAAGTTTCATACATGGATTCCTCTGGTGTTGCCTCGTTGGTGAAATTGTTGTCGCGTGCGATGAAACAGGGGATTGATGTTCGTCTGGCGGGATTGAACGAGAGGGTTCGAAGCATATTCGAGATAACGCGTCTTGATACGGTTTTTGGTATTTATCCGACGGTTGAAGAGGCGGTAGTAAGTGAGTGATACGGTAAAAAAACACGGACTTATCGAGGTGATAGGGGCTGCCGTTCTAAATGGAATATCGTACATTGGTGGGATGGCATTATTATTGTCTGACACAGTCAAGACTACTATTGAGACATTCAAGCGCCCTTCAAGTCGGCGGGCAATTGTGATGCAGATGCACCGTGTGGGTGTTCGTAGCGTAGGAATTGTTTGCCTGGTTCAGATTTTCATCGGCGTCATCCTGACTTTACAACTTGCCCCGCCGCTGAAGCCGTGGGGGCAGGTCGATAAAATTGCTAACATTATCGGCGTGGCTGGTTTCAGGATGCTCGGCCCGATTCTCACTGCTGTGGTGATAAGCGGATTTGCAGGAGCATCAATCGCTGCTGAAATCGGCACGATGGTGGTTGCGGAGGAGATAGAAGCTCTGCGAGCAAGTGCGCTCAATCCGGTGAGGTTTCTTGTTGTCCCGCGGATATTGGCAACGTTCGTTATGATGATATTTTTGACGATAATAGCTGATTGGATGATTGCTTTGGGGGGATATTTGACCTCGTTGTTGGTGCTTGCCCCGAAGGTCAGTATAGGATACTGGGGTAGGATGCAGGAGCAGCTGCGAATGCGCGACGTTGTCAGCGGGCTGATATTAGCAGGCGTCTTCGGTATCATTATAAGTTTGATTGCTTGCCATGAAGGTTTGAAGGTGCGGGGTGGTGCTGAAGGGGTTGGTAGGGCAACTACTATGACCGTGGTGTATTCAATCGTTGGTATCGTGGTAATGGCGTGTATTTTCACAATGATCTTCTATGTGTTCAATTTCTAATGCTCATAGCAGAATGAGAAAATAGCAAAATGTCTCAAAAGGATACATCCGACCGATTCAATCAGGACCAAACAGTCATACGTGTGGTGAATTTGGTGAAGTCTTTCGGCGGCAGGCGTGTGCTGGACGGCGTCAACCTGGAAGTTAGACGTGGTGAGACGATGGTCATAATGGGCGGATCGGGCTGTGGTAAAAGTACACTGTTGAGACATATGATTGGCTCACTTTTCCCTGATGAGGGATATGTTGAATTGTTTGGTCAGAATCTGAATGAACTCGATGATAAATCGCTTGATTCGCTTCGTCTGCGGTTTGGAATATTGTTCCAATCAGGTGCGTTGTACAATTCGATGACAGTGGGGGAGAACGTCGCTCTACCTCTGCGGGAGCATACTAACCTTGATGAAGATACCATACAAATCATGGTCAAGATTAAGTTGGAACAAGTTGGGCTTAGATATGCAGAAAATCTCATGCCGTCGGAGATTTCAGGCGGAATGAAAAAACGAGCGGGCTTGGCAAGGGCTATTGCACTTGATCCAGAGATTCTCTTCTATGACGAGCCATCGGCAGGGCTTGACCCAGTTACCTCGGCTGAGATTGATCAATTAATTATGGATTTATCACGAAAACTGGGCGTCACCAGCGTGGTCGTCACGCACGAGATGGATTCTGCCTTTCGCATAGCTGACCGGATGGCGATGCTTGACGCAGGTAAGATGCTCAAAATTGGGCCTCGAAGTGAGTTTGAAGCCCTGCGCGATGGACCTGAAACGGGCGATGAACAGCTCGACCTTATCAGACAATTCATACGTGGCGATTCCGATGGTCCCATTACAAGACGCAGGAGTTCAGCAGGATTCATGGAAGATGTCCTTGGTGTCGCAGAAGACTAAACCGATAAGTTTTTCTGTTTTGTATGAAAAATATAGTGGAGGCATTGGATAATGGCGAGGCGGCAAAGAAATGAATTAGCCACAGGCCTGTTTGTAATTATAGGGTTAGCAGCAGGGGTCGGAGTGCTAATCTGGCTTGGAG
>JAGHBS010000123.1 GCA_021160865.1 Planctomycetota bacterium
ATATATAGCAATAGGGACTAATTTAATGCGGTTTTGGGAGAGAAATTATGCGGAAAGAATCATTGGAATTTCTCGAAAGGTTGATGAACACTGCTTCACCGATGGGTTTTGAGACGGAAGGTCAGAAAGTATGGTGTCAGTACGTTGCCGAATATGCCGACGAGGTCCGTACCGACGCCTACGGCAATGCCGTCGCGATATTAAATCCTGCAGGCGACCCGAAGGTAATGATAGATGGACATATCGACGAAATCGGCTTAATGGTAAAGTATATCGACGATGATGGTTTCATCTACTTTCAGCGAATCGGGATGGTTGATCCTGCTCTTGTCCGCGGAAAAAGAGTCAATATTTACACTGAAAAAGGCATAGTTCCAGGGGTAATCGGCTCACCTGCAATCCATTTACAGGATCGTGACAAGGAGAAAAAAGTCCCCGAAATGCACGAATCGTTCATCGACATCGGCGCCAAGAATAAAAAAGAAGCAGAAAAGAAGGTATCCATCGGAAATCCCATCGTCTTTGATGAAGGGTTTGAAATACTCAACGGTACGGTCGCGGTGGCAAGGGCATTTGACGATCGGGCTGGTGCGTGGGCGGTAGCTGAAACGCTCCGTTTAGCCGCACTAAAGAAAAAGCAATTGAAATGCGCCATCTATGCAACTTCATCGGTCCATGAAGAAGGCGGTACTCTCGGTGGGGCTTCGATGCAGACCTATAACATCAAGCCGGACATGGCAATCGTGGTTGATACCAAGTTCGCCGCCGATAACCCTGCTGCCGACGTGAAGGTGCACGGGGAGGTCAAACTCAGTGCCGGCCCTACCGTAAGCGTCGGACGGGAAAATCATCCTGTCCTGCTCGAACGTCTTAGAAAGGTGGCTGATAAGAAGAAAATTCCCCTGCAAACCACTCCATTTGGGGGCACGAACAATGCACTGGCTATCTACAACAAGCAAGGTGGTATACCAACAGTTAGGGTAGGCATCCCCTCACGATACACCCACACTACCGTGGAAATGCTGAACTTGAAAGACTTACAGCAAACGGCTGATTGGCTGGCGGCATTCTGCCTCGACCTGAAAAAGGGCGAACGTTTCAAAGTCAAAATGAGGTAAACCTGCAATCTATGCATAAGTAATATCAGGGAGATTAACTATGCGGAAAGAATCGCTGGAATTTCTAAAGAACTTATTATCTGCCCGTGGGCCATCAGGGTTTGAAACATCGGTACAAAAGGTCTGGCACGATTACGTTGCAGATTTCGCTGACGAGATACACACTAACGCCTATGGCAACATCGCTGCCATTGTGAACCCAAAAGGCGATCCGAAAATCATGCTCGATGCCCACGTTGATGAAATCGGCTTGATGGTCAAGCATATTGACGATAAGGGATTTATCTACTTCCAGAAAATCGGTGGAGTTGACCCTGCCGTGCTGCGAGGCTTGAGGGTGAACATTCATACGGCAAAGGGCATCGTTCGTGGCGTGGTGGCAGCGACCGCATTCTTCTATAGAGATGATGAAAAAAAGAAAAAAGTACCCAAAATCCACGAAATATACATTGACATCGGTGCTAAAGATAAAAAAGACGCTCAAAAGAGAGTGGCTATCGGCGATCCAATCACCTTCTCAGAAGAGTTCAAGGTCATCAATGGCAGTATAATAACCTCACGTTCCCTGGACGATCGGGCTGGCATATGGACGATTGCAGAAGCATTGCGATTAATCGCTACGAAGAAAAGGCAACTCAAATGCGCCGTTTACGCCTGTAGCGTCGTTCAGGAAGAACTCGGCTTGCACGGTGCAGCAATGAATGTGATAAACGTTGAACCCCATGCCGCCATTGCCGTCGATGTCACCCATGCGACTGATACGCCCGGCATCGACCGCAAACAACATGGTGAAATTAAACTTGGCCAGGGGCCGACAGTAAGCATGGGCAGAGAAAATCACCGTGCCATCGTCCAGCGTCTTAGAAACATTGCTGAAAAGAAAAAACTCAAATTGCAAATTGAGACCTTTAGCATTACCGGCGGGACTGATGCCCTTGCCATCTACAGTAAACTCGGCGGTGTTCCATCAGCCATTCTTGGACTACCCAACCGATACATGCACACAGCCGTTGAATTGGTCGATCTCAACGATTTACAAACAGCAGCCGATTTGCTTTCTGCCTTCTGCCTCGATATCAAAAAAGGCGAGCGATTTAGCGTGAAGATATGACAATCAGATATCTTTCTGCTACGGCTAACAATCGGAACGTCCCGTTATGGAACTTACCGGCAAGGTAGCATTGATAATCGGTGCCACCGGCAAGATAGGCAGAGCAATTACAACCGCCCTGTCTGATGCTGGCGCCGATGTAATCATCCATTACAACCGCTCCAAGGAAACCGCCAATGAGTTAGCCCGACAAATCCGCTCAACAGGTAAGCAAGCTGATATCATACAGGCTGATTTATCCCAGCAGCAAAACATAGAAAGAATGTTTGCAAGCATTGCCGACAAAACCAACAGGCTTGATATCCTTATCAATGCTGCGGGGGTTATACTTCGCACTCCTGTTGATAATTTATCTTTCAAGCAATGGGATGAACTGATGAATGTCAATGCCCGTGGACCTGCAATGTGCATTAATCACGCAGTACGGTTGATGCCCGAAGGCAGCGTCATTATAAATATCACCGATATATCCGCTCAAAGGGGCTGGGGTGATTATGCTATATATTGCGCATCCAAAGCCGCATTAGAGGCATTTACCAAAAGTGCTGCCCGTGCCCTTGCTGGAAGGAACATTCGCGTAAACGCCATTGCACCAGGGCTGGTAAGTTTCCCGTCAGACTTCCCCGAAGATCGCAAGAAAAGGATTTTATCCAGCATACCCTTGAAAAGATCCGCCAGAGTAGAAGAAATCGCTGCCACGGTGGTTTTTCTTGCAAAACATGATTACATCACAGGTCAAGTCCTCCGCATCGACGGCGGATGGTATATGGAATGAAACCTTAACTCTGTTCGTTTACGTCCTGTAATCACTTATGAGGCTTTTATCCTCATTATTCCCCTCACACAGCTCTTTTATCGGACATTCATTGCAAAGAGGATTATCATGATTATAGCAATATTTTGTCCCAATATGAATTAGTCCATCATCAAAATCAGATAACGAGTAAAATAATTCATCATCTCGCAACATGTATAGTAGAAGGTTAGGAATATGTTGTATTTTAATTGTCCTCGGCCTGCCTTTACGTAGATAATGTGTAACCATCTCAATATATTTTTGAAGTATCTCATGATCAATTTCTTTCTTCACGGCTTTATTACGAAGATTTGTTACACGTATATAATTGAGCCCTTTCTTTCCTCTCCCTTTTTGAATAACTCTCCCCATTTCA